>CAYOTJ010000034.1:1163-14005 GCA_964406855.1 uncultured Saprospiraceae bacterium | reverse complement strand
CGATGGCCACGTATTCGGTGGTGGTGAAGCAGTCGTGTGTTTCGATGCCGTCCAGATCCTGGGGGCCGCGAATGACGGCGCGGCGCCAGGCATCCTCGATGGCGCTGCGCAGGTGCGGGAAGACATAGGCCTGGCCGCGGCTGTGCTCCAGCTTGTCTTGCAGGCGGATGGGGGCGGGGCCATGGGCGGCATTTTTGGGCAGACCAATGTACTCGGTGGTACCGTGTATGAGTACGTGGTTTTGTACGAGTACGCCGTTGAGGAGTACGGTGAGGTAGCCGGGGCTGGTGCGCTGCCCGTCGTTGTTGAAGCGTGGGGCGGTGAAGATGATGTCGTAGGTATTCCACTCGCCGGGGGCGCGCATGGGGTTTACGAGGGGGGCGTACTGCTTGTATACGGCGCCCGCCTGGCCATTAGAGTAGGTGCGGTTTTGGTAGCTGTCGAGGATTTGTACCTCGTAGCGATTTTGGAAGAAGATACCGCTGTTGCCGCGCCCCTGGCCTTCGCCTTCAATGGCGGTAGGGGTGCGAAACTCGAGGTGGAGCTGGCAGTCGGCAAAGGAGCGGCGGGTTTCGATGTCGCCGGCGCCTTTTACAACCGTCATGGTATTGGCTTCGAGCTTCCAGGCGGCGGGTTTCCCGTTGGGGTGTTGCCACTGGCTGAGGTCGGCGCCATCAAAGAGGATGAAGGCATCGGAAGGAGGGCCGCCTATGGGGCCGGGATTAACGGGCCGGGGTTCGGGCTCCCACACCTCGGTAGCGCGGGGGTCAGTGATTTGGGCCATGAGGCCGGCGGCGCTGAGCAGACAGTAAAAGAGGGTGAATAATGACTTGTGCATGGTTTTTAGGGGCCAAGATAGGAAATTTGCTTCATCAGGGTGCTGTCCATGTTTAACAACTATATGATTTCCAGCGCCCCTGTTTGCCAGGCCAATCTTCAGGCAGCACAATCTGTAAAATAAACGTTAAGAGATTGTGCTGAAGTTGGAAATTTCTCCATCTTCGCACTATCGTTTTGAAAAACAGATGGCTCATAGTGGTTTTTATTGGTTGCCACTTAATCCCACAAACAAGACACAGGTCGCATATTCGGACGCTGCGACTCGAAGAAGAGCCCCTTTATGATGACGGGCATAATAGTATTTGTTTAATTAAAACGCATTAGTATGAAAAAACTCTCACTAGTTCTGACACTAGTGCTGTTCGCTTTGGGCTTTGCAATGGCCCAAAGAACAGTAACAGGCGTGGTGACGGATGATGGCGGCGAGCCGCTCATCGGAGCCAGTATCCTTGTGAAAGGCACCTCATCGGGAACCATAACCGATGTTGACGGCTCTTATTCCGTATCGGTACCCGCAGGTGGAAACACCTTAATCGTGAGCTATACGGGTTATGAAACCTTAGAGGTGGCCATTGGCGTATCTTCGCAATTGGATATTACCCTGCGCGGAGGGGTTGTTTTGGACGAGGTAGTAGTGACCGCCTTAGGCGTTAACCGCAATGCGCGCGAAACCGTATACGCCAACCAAACTGTAGGCGCTGATGATCTGCTCAGCGTCACCAACAAGAATACGCTTGAAGCGCTTCGAGGGAAAACGGCAGGCGTACGACTGAGTACGGGCTCGGGTTCTGTTGGGGCGTCTACGCGTATTGTATTGCGTGGCGAAAGCTCCTTAACCGGGAACAACAACGCGCTCATCGTAATCGACGGTATTCCGATCGACAACCAGTCTACGGCAGGCGGCGCTGAATCTTCCACTGTGGGTTATGCAGACCACGGCAACCGATTCAACGACATAAATCCTGATGACATCGAATCGGTAACGATCCTGAAAGGCCCGTCGGCTACCTCGCTGTATGGTTCCAGGGGTGCATCGGGCGTCGTTCTGATTAAAACCAAGCGCGGAAGCGAGAAAGGCAGGTCTATGCGCGTTGACGTCAATTCTTCGTACTCGACCGAAACGGCTTATATTCTGCTGCAACGCCAGGACAGGTTCGGACAAGGCTACGACAATTCGCACTTTGACTCGGGCGAAAACTGGTCGTGGGGCCCCGCCTTTGACGGTGTAGTTCGCCCTTGGACGTCGCCTGTAGATACAGACGGCGACGGCGCCCTGGAAGCTTTGGTGCGCCCGTACTCGGCCGTCCCGAACCAATTGCAGGACTTCTTCAACCGGGGTAATACGGCTACCAACAGCATTGCATTCTCGGGAGGGTCGAATGGCTTTACCTACCGTTTGTCGTATTCCAACCTGAACCAAAACGGTATCTTGGACAATACGTACTACAAGCGCAATACCCTGGCGTTTAGCGCCAGCGCTAAGCTGAGCGACCGTCTGAGCTCTGATTTCTCGGTGTCTTACGCCAATACCAATCAGAATACGGCACAGGAAGGCTCTCGCGCTTTTGAAGGCAATAACGCCTATGCTATGGTGGTGCAGTCTCCTGTCAATATTCCTTTTGGCGAACTGCGTGATTACACCAGCCCCTATCACGATGTGAACGGCTACTGGGGTTCTTACTCTTCCGTTAACCCGTACTTAATTTTGAATGAATACGGCAACGAAGGTAAGATCAACAACTTCTTAGGCAATGCTTCTTTGCGCTATAACGTAGCCAAAGGCTTGGATCTGGTTGGTCGTTTTGGTACCAACTTAGTTACTACGCAGATTGAAACCTGGACGCCTCCTATCAATCCGGATCCCCAGCTTGTTTGGACGGATGACCTGGTTTTGACGAGCCGGGAAACGAAGCAAACGCTGGTAGGCAACTACACCAGCTTTTCTCAGCAGAACCTGAACCTGGACTTCACGGCCCAGGCGGAATACAAGCACAACTTTTCACCGGACATCACTTTTGATATTTCGGCAGGGGTGAACACGTTCCAGCGCCAAACGCAATTCCTTACGGGCTCAACCAATGGCGGCTTGGTTGTTCCGGGTTGGTACAACCTGAGCAACAGCAACCTGGCGGCTTTGTCTTCTCAAAACCTGACCAAGTATCGGATTTTGGGGGTTTTGGGTAACGCCCGCCTGGGGTATAAGAACTTTGCGTTCTTAGAATACTCAGCCAGGAACGACTGGTCGTCTACGCTGCCGGCCGCCAACAACTCGTTCTTCTACAATGCGGTGGGCCTTTCTCTTGTCCTGACAGACATGTTTGACATGAGCAATTCGAATGTCCTGAATTTCGCCAAACTGAGAGCCAGCTATGGCACTTCAGGAAAAGATGCCGGCTTGTACCTGTTGAGCTCTACCTATACGGGTAACACGACAATAGCCACATTGTGCGACTTCTCTATCTTCTTCCCCTTCAACGACGTACCGGGCTTTACGACGGGCAACGCCATTGGCAACCCCGATTTGAAGCCGGAGTTAACGACTACCTTTGAAATTGGCGCCGACGTAGGTTTGTTCAACGACCGACTGAGTGTAGCTTATACCTACTACTCGGCTGACCACTCCAACCAGATTGTGGAAATCAGCCTTCCCCGCTCAACGGGCTTTACCCGTACGGTTTCCAACATCGGCCGCATGACCAACAAAGGCCATGAATTGACGGTAACGGTTAAACCCATCCCGGGTGTGGTAAGAGGTCTGGATTGGGAACTTTTCGCAACTTATGCGAAAAACGTGAACCGCGTTGAGAAAATCACGGATGAGATTTCGGAGTTGGTAATCGGAGGTCCATTTACGCCTGGCGTAACGCTGGTGGCTAAAGAAGGTCTTCCTTTCGGTACGTTCAAAGCTTTGGCTCCATTGACCAACGATGCCGGTCAGGTTATCGTTGACCCCAACACGGGCTATCCGCTTTATACTTCTGAAGAGCAATACTTCGGCTCTTTCCAACCCGACTTCATCGCAGGTTTTGGTACGAACATCGGCTACAAAGGCTTCCGATTCAATATCCTGTTTGATGTCAAGCAAGGCGGAAACTTTGTTTCTCAGTCGAAATTCTTCGGCGAATTCAACGGTACAACCGTAAACACAACCACCTACAACCGCGAGGAGTTTGTATTCCCCAATGCGGTTTATGAAAATGCAGACGGTACGTTCTCGCCGAACGACATCGCGATTACAGAGCAGGGGTATTTCACGGAGTACGATTTGGCTCCCTCTAACTACATCATTGATGCCAGCTTCCTGAAACTGCGAGAGATAGGCTTGAGCTATCAGTTGCCCAGAAAGTGGTTGGGTCAGCATATCTCTGATGCATCATTGTCTGTATTTGGTAAAAACCTGCGATTCTGGTTGCCCGAGGAGAATGCCTATGCAGATCCGGAAATCAATGGTCCTGCCCTCAACGGAAACGCCAACGGCATAGAAACCACGCAGACTCCTACAGCTAAGAGCTACGGTGTTAGCCTGAAGCTGTCCTTCTAAACCACAAATCATTGAAAATGAATATGAAACATATATTTAAGGCCTCGGCGGTTTTATTGATGCTTTTCCTTGTGTCATGTAGCGAGAAGTTGGAGGACATCAACATTGACCCCAACAACTCCGCTACGGCCAATGAGAAGGTTATCCTGCCTACCGTTTTGGCAAATGTAGGTTACATCGTAGATGCAGACCTAAATGCAGCCTCCTTCTTGTGGGCGCAGTACTATACTTGGGGCATTGGCGTTGCCTTGGGCAACCAGGAGCGCTTTGTCTCCGAGCCGGATGATTTCGACGGTTATTGGGGGGATACCTACGCCAATGCGCTGATTGACCTTAAGTTTCTTTCCAAAAGCTCAAGCCCCGCCTACCGCGGTGTGGCCAAAGCGCTTCAGGCGTATTTGTTCCAGGGGTTGACGGATCACTTCGGCGACATTCCCTACTCAGAGTCGCTGTCGGGTGAAATTGCAGAGGGGTCTATCCTCGCTCCGAAATTTGACGCTGCGGCTACCGTTTATACGGGGCTGGCTACCTTAATTGACGAGGCCATCGCCGATTTGAGCGTAGCTTCTTCCAATGACATCGGCTCGGAAGACTTCGTTTATGGAGGCAATATCGCTAATTGGCTCAAATTTGCAAACTCATTGAAACTCCGCATTTTGCTGAGGACGTCGGAAGTTAAGTCCAACGAATCAGCCATCAAAGCGCTGATTGACAATGGCGTGTTCATTGAGTCGGCAAGCGACGTAGCTGTTGTGCCTTTCCAGGACAAAGCAGGGGCCTTCAACCCCATGTACGGCTTATTTGAAAGAGGTGTTGGCGATTTCTACTTTGCCAGCAACGCTACGTTGAATAAGCTCAATGAATTGATCGATCCTCGGGGTACGGCTTTCTATAGCGTAGCAACCAGCGGCCCATTCCTGGGGCAGTTGCGCGGCGTTGATCAGGGCGCTGTGGATCGCGATGTGCCTTTTACCGATCCTTCGGCCAACTACAGCGGCTCTTCCGATATTGCTTATGGCCCCGACAATGGCGTTATTCTCATAAGCGACTGGGAAGTGTGGTTCCTGCGCGCAGAGGCTGCGGCCAGGTATGCTACCAGCGACGACGACGCGGCTGCTTTCGCCAATGCGGTTGAACACAACTTCGACTATCTGGGGGTTTCCGGCGCCGGCGCCTATATTGCTTCCCTGAATTATGGCGGCAGCCTGGATCAGAAGCTCAATACAATTGGCATCCAAAAGTGGATTTCGATGAACGGCACCCAGGAAGACGAAGGTTGGATTGAAGCCAGAAGGTTCGACCGCCCCGGCAACCGCATCTTCACGGAGGGCATTTTCCAAAACCCGCCCAACAGCGTATTGCCCGCCGGCACTTTCCCGGCTTCTTGGCTATACCCTGCCTCTGAGCGTAGCTTGAACTCAAATGCCCCCGCCCAGCGTTCTATTACAGATCGCATTTATTGGGACAATTAATAACCTTAAAAAACGGCACCAATGAAGAATTTCATTTTTGCATTGTTCGCATCTGTCAGTATGGTGTTTATGATGGGATGCGAAGAGTTTGAAAATTCGGCGGAACCGTCAACGGCAACGTTCCTGCCCAAACTTACTATGTTTGGCCCTGCCAGCATTGATCTGGAGTGCACGGCTACCGGCTATAATGATGAAGGATTGATTGCAGAAGAACAGGGTGTTGAAATCCCGGTTACGACTACAATCACCGGAAGCTATTTTGGCAGTTCTACCGTTAACGGTCCCGATGTGTATAGCATCTTTTACAGCGCTACCAATAAAGACGGTATCCCTGGCGCTGCTGAGCGCACCGTATTCTGGCCTGCCTGCCCCGGCGATTTTAACACCAGCATTGCCGGTGTATATAAGGCCGATGTTGTTCGGAATGGCGTAGTTTCTGCACAATACCAAAACTTGGGTCCTATCATTATCAAGGACTTAGGCGACGGTAATTTCCAGATTTCCGACGCCATTGGCGGGTATTATGATCACGGACGTAAGTTTGGCTATCACTATGCTTCTACGGGCTTTGTTGTAAAGGCAATCAACCTGCCTGGCAACAGCTTTGACTTTGCCAACCAAACCGTTACAGTGGGCGACTTTGGCGGCGCATTGGTGATGACCTCGTTCTCGATCAATCCTGCCAATAGAACCATTGAGTTTACGACTGACTGGGACGCCGGCTTTGTATTTGAAGTAAAGCTTACGCAACTTTAGCGATAAACTAAGCAGCAGGGGGCGCTCAGGCGGCCTCCTGCTTAGCTTGGAGAACTATAGTTTACGCCGTTAAGCCGCAAAAATCCCGGACGCAGTGTATTATACATGGCGTTCGGGATTTTTTTTTGGGGGGGGCAAAACCCTCTTCTCATTTCCATGACGTCTATACACGGCACCCCGGCGGCATAAGTATCCCCATTGATGGAAGCCCTCGGGCTTGCGGAAGTAACGCATGATACAAAGGGGAATAAAATAAGGGCTATACCGCATGGCGGCGCCGCCCGTGGTGTTATAGATGGTGCGAGGCTGTGCGGCGGGGCCCCTTATTTACAACGTTTCGGTAAGCCAGCGGAAAAACTCGCGTTGCCAGACCAGGGCGTTGTTGGGCTTTAGCACCCAGTGGTTCTCGTCGGGCAAATAGAGCAGACGGCTGCGAATGCCCTTGAGCTGGGCGGCCTGGAAGGCTTCGAAGGCCTGGCCGTCGGGCACCCGGTAGTCGCGCCCGCCCTGAATGATGAGGATGGGCGTGCGCCAGTTATCGACGAGGTTGCTGGGGTCGTATTCTGTAAAGGTTTTTTGGGCGGCGGTGTTGTGCGCGTCCCAGTAAGGGCCGCCCCAGTCCCAGTTGGGAAAGAAGAGCTCTTCGGTAGTGCCATACATGCTGCGCATGTTGAAGATGCCGTCGTGGGAGATCAGCGTCTTAAAGAAGTTGGGGTACTTGCCGGCTAAGTAAAAAACGGAATAGCCGCCATAGCTGGCGCCTATGCAGCCGATGCGGGAGGCGTCGACGGCGGGGTCTTTGGTCATGTATTCTATGGCCGACATATAATCGAGCATCACCTGGCCGCCGTGGTCTTTGCTGATGGCTTCGTTCCACTTCACGCCGTGGCCGGGCATGCCGCGTCGGTTGGGAGCTACTACGATGTAGCCCTGCGAGGCCATGAGTTGCAGGTTCCAGCGGAAGGAGTAAAACTGGCTGAGCGCCGACTGGGGGCCGCCCTGGCAGTACAGCAGGGTGGGGTACTTCTGGTTGGGGTTCATGTTGGGCGGGTACAGCACCCATACCAGCATCTGCTGGCCGTCGGTGGTGGGCACGTACCGGCGCTCTACGCGGGGCATTTTGAGCCGGGCGTATACCTCGTCGTTCACGTGGGTGAGCTGGGTCATGCGGCCGTTGGAGAGGTCTACGGTATAAACTTCGGCGGCGTGGTTCATATCGGCGCGCGATACCACCAGCGTATTGCCCACCTGGCCAACGATGGCGTTGATGTCGAACTGGCCGTCGGTGATCTGGCGCACTACCGGCAGTTTCTTCGTCAGGCCGGGGTAGTCTACCTCAAAAAGCTGCACCGTGCCATTGATGGGAGCGTTGAAGTAAAGCCGCGAGCCGTCGAGGCTCCAGATGAAACCGTTGACGGTGCCGTCCCAGCCTTCGGTGAGGTTCATGGGGCCGGAAGGGGC
Source organism: uncultured Saprospiraceae bacterium (assembly GCA_964406855.1). Classification (GTDB taxonomy): domain Bacteria; phylum Bacteroidota; class Bacteroidia; order Chitinophagales; family Saprospiraceae; genus JAUMBM01. The sequence goes on along the minus strand of CAYOTJ010000034.1, from coordinate 5,935 downwards.
CATCACAACGATGTCGTTTTTATCCGACTCATAGCCGTCGCGGGCCATGCTCAGCCAGGCCAGCACGCCCTTGGAGGAGTACAGCGGGTTGGTGTCGTAGCCGTCCATACCATCCGTGAGGTTGGCGGTCGAGCGCGTGGTTACATCATAAGCATAGATGTCGGTATTGGTGCTGAGGGCATACTCTGTGCCCGATTTTTTCTTGGTTACATACAGCACCTTTTGGCCGTCGGGGCTCCAGCAAACGTCCTCGTCGCCGCCAAAGGGCTTCTGGGGGCAGTCGTGGGGCTCGCCGGGCATAAGGTCGAGGCCGGACTCTGCGAACTCGCCGTCGACGTTCTCATGCAGGATGGGGTGGCTGTAATATCCATCCTCCCACTCGTCCCAGTGGCGGTAGTTGAGGCCGTCATAGATGCGGGCCGACGACTTCTGGATGTCGGGGTAAAAATCCTGGGCCGTAACGGGGTGGATTTGCATTTCTTTAAACCTGATTTCATAGCGGCCATTGGGCGAGCGCAGCGGGTTGGGTAGGAGTTCGCCGACATTGGCCACTTCCTCTGCATTGCCGCCTCCTATGGGTATGCGATAGCGCTTGGGCAGGATGCGGTCTTCGGTCATCGATGGGCGGCCCACGCTGTACACCACGTATTGGCCGTCTTTGGAGATGCCTAAGGGGTTCACCCGGCCCAATTGCCACAGCAGTTCCGGCGTCATGGTATTTTGCGCCGTCAGCGTTCCGGCTGCCATCAGGCCGGCCAGCAGTAAAAATCTGAGTTTAGCCATATCGGAATGAAGTTTGCGTTAAATTATGGACAACAAAGATAATTTTTTTTGCAAAAAGGCGCCGCCGCAGGCCGGGCTGCTTGCTAAGGTGAGGGCGTTTTTTGTTAACTTTGAGCCGCCCGCCAAGGCATTCATCCAACAACCAATACAATGGAAATTATCCCGCCTGCCGGCATCGATGCCTACATCGCCGGCTTCCCGGAGCCCGTACAGGCCATTATGCAAGAGGTTCGGCGCGTCATCCGCGAGGCTGCCCCCGATGCCGAAGAGGCCATTAGCTACCAGATGCCCACCTTTCGCCTGCACGGCAATCTGGTGCACTTCGCCGCCTACGAGCGCCACATTGGCTTCTATCCGGCGCCGTCTGGCATCGCCGCTTTTCAGCACAAGCTCAGCGGCTACAAAAATGCCAAGGGCTCGGTGCAGTTCCCCCTCAACCAGCCCATTCCCTACGACCTCATCGCCGAAATTACGCGTTTCCGGGCCGAAGAAAACTTAGCCAAAAAAGCTGCCCGCAGTAAATAGGAAAGATATTTGGGCGCATCCCCGGCAGCCCCGCATAGGCATATCCTTCGGGTTGGCGGGTTACTGCGGGGCCGCCGGGGTCGCTCCCTTCCACGCTCGCTAATCGCTCGGCGCCAAAGCGCCAGCCGCCTTGAGGGCGGCTGCGTTCCAGGCAGCTTGCGCGGGCCTATCGCTCCGGTTAACGGCTGGCTTCATTCCCGCACTTCCTCTACCGTCGATGAGCCGCGAGCGCCGTCGCCGCTGGTCCATTGCCAGTCTTCGTGCAGCCGTATGCGGCCATCGGGCAATAGTTCGGGCGTCGATCGGCAACGGCCGGTCATAAGGGCTCCGGAGGTGTTGATCTGCTGATAGCGCAGGTCTATAATCCCGTTTTCATCTGCCACCCCCAGCAACTGGCCGCGCACAATGGCGCCGCCGGCATATTCGGCATACACAATGGCGCCCTCCTGCCGATATTGGAAGAGGGTTTCGTGGTCTACCTCGGCATTGTCGGTAGACGCCACCGATCGGAAGAGCCGATTGTGGTAGTTGATCATAAAGCGATGGTTCAAAGTTCTTCTGGCAGCGGCATTTCAGGCCGGGCGCTCAGCAGGCGGCGTATGGGAATGAACAGCGAAAAGTCAGCCCCGCCACCGGGTACATTTGCTACGCCCATGCGGCCGCCATGCCGTTCTACAATGAGGTTGCTGATATAAAGCCCCAGCCCGCTGCCAGCCGGCTTGCCCCGGCTTCGGTCGCTGATCTGGGTGAATTTTTCAAAGATAAATTGCTCCTGCCCCGGCGGAATCCCCGGCCCGTTGTCGATGATGTCGAGGCGGGCTTCGCCTTCCCTTTTGCTTAAGCGCACGGTTATTTGGCCATTTTCCGGCGGGCAGAATTTTACGGCGTTCGACACTAAGTTGACGACGACCTGGGTGAGGCGGTCGCGGTTGCCATTGATCCAGATGGGCTTTTCGGGCAGCTCTAATGCCAGGGTAATGCCATTTTGCCGAATCAGGCCTTCCACGCCGCGGCAGGCGCTCTCAAGCAGCTCGCAGAAGTTGAGTCGCAAAAACTCCCACTCCTGATCGAGCGATTGGATGCGCTCCAGTTCCAGCACTTGATTGATGAGCCGGGTAATGCGTTCGCTCTCGCTCACGATGATGCCTAAGAAGTTGCTCCGCTGTTCAGGCGGCAAGTCGTCGTTGTCATTGACAATCTTGGCCAGCGCCTTAATGGATGTGATGGGGGTGCGCAACTCGTGGGTGACGGTAGCAATAAAATCGGCTTTGAGGCGGTCCAACTCCTGTAGGCGCTCATTGGCGGTGCGCAGTTGGCGGGTGAGCTGTTCGAGCTCCGCCGATTTTTTTTCCAGGGCGTGGCTGTATTTGATAATCTCCTGGGTTTGGTCGAGGATGTTGAACATCTCTTCTAAACTGATGGGCTCTTCTTTGGCAATAGAACTGATGATGATCTTGGCAGAAGCAGCCCCAATGGCGCCGGCTAAGTGGGTTTCGGCATAGTTGACGAGCTCGGCCCGGGCAGTGCGCTCATGGCTGAGGTCAATGCGGTGGCGCTCTTCAAATCGGCTAAGCAGATGTTGGGCCCTCTCTTCGCCCAAAAAGCGAATGAGGAGGAGCCGCACATCGCGCACCCGCGCCTGACGACGCATCACCTCGTACTCCAAGCCGCCGCCCGAGCGGTACTTGTAGATGTCGACAAAAAAATCGGCCTGGCTCACTTCCAGCGGACTTTGTCGGGTATACAGCGATACGCCCACTAAAGCTAAGGTATTGAGGGTTAAGCTCCAGAAAGCAGAGTGGGAGATGTGGTCGGCGTCTTGCATCCCAAACAGAGCGTAGGGCTTCAGCCAACTTAGCCCAAAGAGCCCATCCGTAAGAAAGCGGGGCGAAATGAGGCCGGTTTCTACCAGCGTGGGTATAGGCAGGGTATAGCTCCACACCAAAAAACCTATGGTAAGGCCCGCAAAAGCGCCCATTTTAGTGGCTCGCTTCCAGTATAGCGCCGCTAATACAGCCGGGGCAAACTGAGCCACGGCGGTAAACGAAATAAGGCCTATGGAAACCAAGGAATAGCTTTCGCCTACCAGCCGAAAATAGCCGTATGCAAACAGCAGCACAATAACGATGCTCAGGCGGCGTATGGCCAGCAACCGGTCGGTGATGCTTTGTGAAGAACCGCCAGATACCACTTCCGTGTTGAGCAAAAAAGGCAGCACTAAGTTGTTGGAAATCATAATGCTGAGGGCAATGGTAGATACAATGACCATACTGGTAGCCGCCGAAAAGCCGCCAATGGCCACCAGCAGCGCCAGCCCTGAATAACCCTCCGCCAGCGGCAGCGCCATCACAAAGGTATCGGGCTCAACGGCGCCCGGCTGAAAGCGCAGCAGCCCCGCCACGGCTATGGGCAGCACAAACAGGTTGATGAGCAGCATATAAGCCGGAAAAAACCAACTGGCATTGTTGACGTGGCGGGGGTCTACGTTCTCTACCACTGCCATGTGGAATTGGCGAGGCAAGAGCAATACCGCAAACATGGAGATGAGGTTGAGCCAAAACCAGTGCCAGGCATCCATGCCCACGCCTTCCAGCGAAAACAACCGACTGATATCGGGCCGCTGGGCCGCCTGGGTAAATAGGTCGCTGAAGCCGTCGAAAAGCCCATAGGTGACGAAAATACCCACCGCCAAAAAAGCAGCCAGCTTCAGTATGGACTCAAAGGCAATGGCCGCCACTAACCCTTCATGCCGCTCGTTGGGGTCGAGGTGGCGGGTGCCAAAGAGAATGGCAAAAGCCGCCAGAAAGATGGTGATGTAGAAAGACGTCTCGGCATAGAAAGGCTGGGTAGGGGCAGTAGGCTCATCGGCAGGAAAATGCTGGAGAATGTGAAACCCGCTGGCCACCGCCTTCAATTGTATCGAAATATAAGGAATGATGCCCAGCACGGTGAACGTTGTGGCTAAAGCGCCCAGCCAGGTGCTTTTGCCATAGCGGCTCGACACTAAGTCGGCTACCGAAGTCAGGCGCAGGCTTTTGCTCACCAAGATGAGCTTGCGCAAGACGAGTATCCACAACGGCGCGGCAATAGCCGGCCCTAAATACACAGGCAAAAAATCCACACCTCCGGTAGTCGCCCGGCCTACGCTGCCAAAAAACGTCCAGGCAGTACAGTATACCGCCAGCGAAAGCGAATAGGTAGCCGGATGATTCACCCAGCTTTTGCCTCGCTTAGCCTGTCTTTCGGCCAGCCCTGCCAGCCCAAAGAGGAAGGCTAAGTACAACAGGGAAATGCCAATGACAAAGGCGGCTGACATAGTGATCTGTTTAGTTTTCGTCTTTAATGTCTTCCTGCCCGCGTTTGCCAGAAGGCCGGGCAGTAGGCTGACTGACCAACCAGGCCGTGACGACAATGATCAGCAGCCAGGCCACAAACAGGTAAACGTACAAAACCGGCATGCCGCC
>CAYOTJ010000034.1:0-1153 GCA_964406855.1 uncultured Saprospiraceae bacterium | reverse complement strand
TGTTTCCGTTTCCACAGGAGGTGTGTCTTGCAGACTCCTCGGCGTAGCGATGGCTTGATTTCGCGGGCTGACATCGACGACTGGCAACCGGCGCAGGCCGCATCGGCGCCTCGGGCTTTCACAGACCAAAACCGGCATGCCGCCCACCCGGCTGTCTTGGCCGGCTAACCCCAACACAGGGTAGTTGAAAAGAATGGCAGCCAACACAAAAAGCAGGGCCAGCTTGGCGGTTTTGTCGTTTACCATAGTTCCGGTTACTTAGTGCTCGCAGCCAATGGGCGCGCCATCGGGTATGCGGGGCGCAGGAGGCAATTGGTATTCCCCGGGGCGCTGCCGGAATGTATCTATCTCGTTGATGAGATAAGTGGTATGGGCGTTGCGCGGGGTCGAAAAGCCATAAGGGGCACCGCGGGAGTTGAGGTTGTTGCGAATGTCGTTGAGTGTCATCAGGGCCGCTCCGGCCACCTGCGGATGCACGCTCTTGTCGGACGCCAGTCGGATGAGGTGCAGCACCAATCGGCGCTCTACCACCCGCGCCAGGGCCGGGCGATATCCTTCCTGCATGCCCGAAGCCACCTGCCGACGCGTGTGTTGCCACAGTTCGTGCAACATTTCGCCTACTCCAAGGTGGGAGGGGTCATGGCTGCGCTGCTCTTCGAGCCGGGCCAATCGCTGCGGATTAAGCAGCAACGACAGGGTGTGATCCGCCGATACCTCGGCGGCGGATAACGGATCGAAGGCGCCGCCGGTATACTGCGGGAAGTGCTCGCGCCCGCGGTTGTAGCCATAGGCTGGCGGCGGAATGAGCTCGCGAATCCGCTTGGGAAAGGCCAAAAAGTCGGGGGTCAGCGTAGTGAGTAGGGCCGCCAAGGCGTCGCGCTGCCTGAAGTTCGTCACGGGAGTCACCTTGGCGCCGCCGTCGCCGCGCACGGCATAGCGGTAGTTGATGCCGCCTATCCATTTCGAGAGGGCATCCACCTGATAGCGGTGCATGAGGTAAAGGGGTACGAGCACCGTTTCCAACTCAGACATGGGCATGCCCGGCGCCAGGTTTTTCTCGCCGAAGCGCTGTAGCGCTTGGGTGCGCACGGCCTTCAGGCGGTTGAACTCATCAATGGGCGATTCGCCATTGTCCCAAAGGTGGGCGTAGGGG
>CAYOTJ010000033.1:4052-14125 GCA_964406855.1 uncultured Saprospiraceae bacterium | reverse complement strand
TTATGCGCTCGTTTACCCCGTGGAATATACGCTTCGCTATTCCACGGGGTAAATCACGCATACCGCTGCACCCCCTGGGCCGACCCCCCAATCATCTGACTTCAATTATAGAAAAAACCTTGCCTGCCCACAATCCATGACCAAAGCCTCCCGCCGTTAGGCACAAGATTTCAGCCTGGCCGGCCAGTATCCGGGTATGCGCCTTAAAAAGCAGTGCTTACGCCAAAGAGTAAACCCACCAATGCCGATATCCCCATGGCGATGGTTCCCCAAACGGTAATTCTGATGATTGCTTTGGAGACGCTTGACCCTCCTGTTTTTGCCGCAGTTATCCCCAGGATGGTCAAAAAAACGATAGTGGCCCCATATAGCCAGTATTCCATCCCTTTTACGGGCGCAAGCAGAATGACCAACAGGGGCAATATCCCGCCAACGCTAAACGCAGCTCCTGATGCCAACGCAGCCTGTATGGGGTTTGCCTGGCTAATTTCATTAATGCCTAATTCATCGCGTATATGAGTTCCCAGTGCATCTGCTTTGGTTAATTCCTGCGCTACCTGCATGGCGGTTTCCTTCTTTAAACCCCTCCGCTCATAAATTTGAGCTAATATTTTCAGCTCTTCTTCAGGCATGGCTTCCAGTTCTTTCATCTCCCTTTCAATATCGGCCTTTTCGGTATCCGTCTGCGAACTTACAGACACATACTCCCCTGCGGCCATAGACAACGCACCGGCAACAAGACCTGCTACAGTGGCCAAAACGATGGGCTCTCTGCTTGAGCTGGCAGCGGCTACGCCGATGGCAAGGCTTGAAATGGAAATAATGCCGTCATTTGCGCCCAATACGGCTGCCCTTAGCCAATTGCTTCGATGGATGTAATGACTATCCAGATAGTTGTCAATCGTTAACATGGCAATTCTGTTCAGTAGTTGTTTAAACCGGCCGCTCGGCTCGTCGCGTGGAGAGGTAAGCAGCTTCGATATGCAAAATACGCTATATCGGGCATGAATGCAAAAACTGAAACAACTTTTATACGGCGTGCAGACAGAAACAGGTTTCAAACGTGACAATCCATACCTGGAACTTGCCGGGGGAATGATATATTGTCAGTAAATCAAATTATACGGCTATATTTGTTAACCTTAGGCGTGCCGGATAGGTAGTGTCCGTTCATATCCCAGCGCTTGTTAAAATAGAGGTATGAGAGTTTTGCTGGTAGAAGACGAGGTTGCCATCGCCAATTTTATTCAGGAAGGATTGGAAGAAGAGGGCTATGCCGTAGATGTTGTCTACAATGGCAAGGATGGCCTCCGCATGGCGCTCAACAACGTGGAAGTGTACGATGTGGTGCTATTGGATTGGATGATGCCTGGGCTGAGCGGCATAGAAATATGCCGGCAGATGCGGAAAGAAAACCAAAAAACGCCCATCATCTTCTTAACGGCTAAAGATAGTGTTGATGATGTAGTGTTTGGCCTCGAAGCAGGCGCCAACGACTACCTGCGCAAGCCCTTTGCCTTTGAGGAATTGCTCGCCCGGATAAGGGTGTTGCTGCGAACCCCGGCAGGTAGTCAGACGGTATTTCGCGTAGGCGATATTGAACTCAACCTGGAAACCCACAGGGTAGAGAAAGACGGTCAGTCAGTAGAATTAACCCAAAAGGAATTTGCTTTACTCGAATTCCTTTTGCGCAACAAAGGCAAAATAACTCGCCGTACCTGGATAATTGAAAAAATTTGGAATGTCAGCTTTGATCGAGATACCTCTATTATTGATGTATACATCAATTTTTTGCGAAAAAAACTGGATGCCCCGGGGCAGGCATCTTTTATCCAAACCATTCGGGGGGTGGGTTACCGAATCAATGACGATGCATGAAACTAAGCTTTAAAAATCGCATTGCTTTATATAACCTCATGGCAGTTGCCGCCATTATCAGCGTTGTGTTTTGGGTAGTGTATGAGGTTGTTTTTCATACAGCATTTAGCCATCTCGACCAAGATATTAGGGCCGAGTATGATGACGTAATCCGGAGCCTCGGTTTTGAAGGTGATTCTATTATAGTTGCCCAAATCGCTGAATGGGAAGAACAAGAGCATGAGGTAGAGGAAATTAACCCCACGTTCCTACAGTTGACGGATAAAAATGGAAAATTGCTGTTCCGCTCTTCTAACCTCATCACCGACCGGTTTTTATACACGGCGGCTCTTTGGAACCCCCTTTTTTATAATACCAGCCTGAAAAAACAGCCTATCCGATTGGGCCAATTCCCGCTTAAAAACGATAAAGGGGAAATTATAGGCCAGCTCAGTATTGGTATTTCTCGGGCAGAATCAACTGTTGTTTTGAAAAACCTGCGCGCCACCCTTTTTATCGCTTTTCCGCTCACCCTGCTAATACTCTACTTTGCAGTATCGATTGCCGCCGCCCGCAGTATCGCCCCCGTTCAGAAGCTCATCCGCGGAACCCAGGCTATTGACGAAACGAATGTGAATACACGCTTGGCACTCCCTCCCAATGAAGACGAAGTGCGACAATTGGCGCAGGCCTTCAATGACCTGCTTCAGCGCATCGAAAACAGCTTCAACCGGGAAAAACAGTTTACCTCCGATGCTTCTCATGAGTTGCGCACGCCGCTAACCGCCATTCGTGGAATATTGGAGGTGCTCATCAGGAAGCCGCGAACGACAGAACACTATGAAGATAAAATCGGTCAGGTCATCAGGGAAATAGATAAGATGCAACTACTACTCGACCGCCTGCTACAACTCGCCCGGCTGCAATCAGGGGCTATTTCCCCTCAAAAACAGTCCGTCTCGCTATACGCCCTCTTAGAGGCACTAAAAACAGGGATGCTGAAAGAGCTGATTGCACGTCAGATGAACCTGCTAATCGATATTCAACCTGACGCCGCAGTAATGGCCAATGTTGCTTTCCTTGAAATAATGATTAGCAACTTACTTGAAAATTCGCTCAAATACGGCTCTGAAAATGGCTACATCTACTGTACTTGGGATGAAACAGCCCGCGCCCTCACAATTGCTGACGATGGCCCGGGTATTCCGGCCGAACAAGTACCTTTCCTGTTTAACCAGTTTTACCGTGCCGATGCTTCCCGCAGTTCCCATGTGCCCGGTAGCGGGCTGGGGCTTTCCATTGTACAGAAAATTGCGATGCTCGAACATATCGCTATTTCAGTAAAAAGCGACGTGGGAAAAGGTATGGTGCTCACCCTGAAGTTTTTGTAGCGCCTGCGGCGTGTCTTTGCATTTTGTGTAAGCGCCGGGGTTAAGCGAAGCGCCCGCATTCTTTCGCCAAAACCTGCCAATACTAACTGTATAAGACCTCCTTGGTTGTCAACTTCTTTTTTAAGCTGATTTTAAGAAAAATCAAAGGTTGTTTTAAGCTGGCCACATACAACTTTGTCCTGTCAGATACGGACGACAACGATGTCGGCGGTAGCGTCAACAGGCAAGTCGTAGGTGCTGATAAAAATGGAATACAAACCAAGGATGGCGGTACTAGTCATGCCAGCGGTTTTTCAAAACTCAAAAATCTAAAAAAATGGACGCAACACATCTGCATCTCCTGCTCAACCACTTTCCCATCATTGGCTCCCTTTTGGGCTTAGGCGTTATGATCTACGGCTACTTTATCACTTCCAAAGAGGTTAAAAATGCTGCCCTTTTAACCTGGGTAGGGATGGCTGTAGTTGCCATCCCCGTCTTTCTCACCGGCGAGCCCGCCGAAGAATCCGTCGAAGGCTTAGCCGGAGTATCAGAAGGCTTGATTGAAGCGCACGAAGATGCAGCAACCGTAGCGCTTTGGCTGATGGAGGCCTTAGGCCTGCTTTCATTGGTTACATTGGTTTTCCACAAAGTCAACCCAGCTTTGTCCAAGGCACTCCTGCTCGTTTCTGCTTTGCTCGGCATAGTGGTATTTGGCGCCATGGCCCGCACGGGCTACCTTGGCGGTCAGATTCGCCATACAGAAATCAGGAGTGGCGCAATTGGAACCCAAAGCGGCGGAGAGTCAGAAGACGGTGTAGATACACAGAGAGAAAATGACGATGATTAAGCGTTTATTTAAGTTTTTGCAATCAGTTTCTCACCTTTTTCAAAAAGTAATGAAATGACTAAGGCTATTTGCCAATCTGTCAAGCATATCATTACGCTACCACAACTTGAAGCCAAATGCGTCTTTGCAGTATGTACGTGTCTGTGGTCATTCCCTGCTACAACGTAGCCGAGTGGGTAGCCGATGCCCTCAACTCGGCCTTAGCCCAGGATTACCCCCTGCTGGAGATCATTGCCGTCGACAATGGCTCCACCGACGACACCTTAGCTGTATTGTATACCTATGCCCGGCAGCACCCGCAACGTATTCGGGTGCTGCAAGAAGCCCGGCGCGGAGCGCCGGCAGCCCGCAATGCCGGCTGGCGCGCCGCCCGCGGCCAATGGATACAATTTTTGGATGCCGACGACGTACTGCTGCCCGGCAAAATAAGCCGGCAGATGGGGTTGGCGGGGGGCGAGGAAGAATCCGGGCTTTTTATAGCCGGTATGCCTTGCTACCAAACGCTGGATGGCGTCATCGCACGGGTAGCCCTACATATCGATCCCTGGCTGGGGCTACTGAGGGGTATGGAACTGGGGCAAACCAGCGCTAACCTCTGGCGTCGGTCGGGATTGGAGCGGGTCAACGGCTGGGACGAAGCCTTGCCCAGCGTCCAAGACCCCGACCTCATGTTCAGGCTTATGCAATGGGACGACAGGGTGATCCGGGACGAAGCGCCGGCTTGCCTTTGTAGGGCCAGGATGAGCGGTAGTATTACTCAGTCTGACCCCGAGGGTACGCTCATTCGGCATTGCCTGCTGCGGGGGCGCATCATAGCTTATCTGGAGCGCCATAAGCCCAGCTACTGGCTTTCCGTGGCTCCGCTTGCCTACCATGCCTTGTACTTTTACTTGAGGATGCTGGCTTCGCACAACCTTAAGGAAGCTACCCGTTTGTATCATACGCTATTACCCAGTGGTTTTTTACCCATTCCGGGCTTAGACGAGCGCTTAGGAGCCATACCGGTATGGGCTACCCGCCTGCTGGGCTTCCGCCGGGCCGAGCGCCTGCGCCTGTACCTGCGCGCCGTCCTGCCTGCCCGCTGCCGGGCTTGGGCGAGGCGTTGGAAGGGGTAGTTTTCCGAGCCAAGATTCATTAATTTCACATCAGACTATCGGTTGTTGGAGGGCATTGGCCCGGCCTAGCGATGCGAAGGGGTGGCGGCCTCAAGCCGCCAGACGGCGCCCCTCAAAGGGCGCCGGCCGAGCGATGAGCGAGCCCGCAGCGTAGCGGCCCCGCGCAGGCGGCTAACCCGGAGGAGGATGCTATGCGGGGCAGGCCCCTAAAAAAGACAGCCGCCATACCTCCGGTAGAGGCATAGCGGCTGCATGGTGAAGACTACCGCTACCTTCAGGGCGCTACCATAATCTTACCGCTGGCCAACCAGCCGCCTTCGGGATGCCCTATGCTGAACAGGTAGAGGCCTGCGGGCAAGCGGCCCCGCTCGAAGCGGAAGCCCTCGGCGCTGCCGGGCAGGCGACCTACGGCGCGGCCGGTGGCATCGAAGAGCTGTAGTTCCAATTGTTCGGCGGGCCAGGGGGCGCCGTCGAGGCGTATCCAGGCGGTATGTACTACCGGGTTGGGCGCTATGCTGACGGCCCAGGCGGGCGTGGCGACGACGGTGGCCTCATTGACGAGGTCGATGAACCCGGCTACGGTGTGGAAGGCGACGTTGGTTTGTATGGGGTCGTTGAAGTCGAAGTAGATGCTGGCGCTGCTGCCTATGTAGGCGCCGGCGGGCAGGTGGGGGCGCTGCCGTACCCTGAACTGCACAAAACCCTGCGAAGCCTCGGGGTTGGCGGCGCTGTCGGGCAACGCAATGTCGTAGAAGTAGAATACCAAGGCTTGCTCCTCAAAGTTCCAGCGGTAGGGGTGGCTGGCGGCTACGGGTTGCACGCTGGCCAGGTTGAGGTTTTCGGAGAGCGTATCGCGGATGACGACCCGGAAAGCGGTGTCGGTGCCGGTATTTTGGAAGCGGATGGTGTAGAGAATATCGGTATTGGGCAAGATGAGGTGGTCGTCGCCCTGGCCGGCGGGGTAAGCCAATTTGTCGTTGGGGTCGTAAGAGCCTACTACCGTGCGGCAGAGACTGCCGGTGTAAGGGTTGCCGTTGTATTGGCCGAAGGGAGCGGGCGGAGTGGCGTTGCAGCCGGCGATGCTGAGGGCAATGACCTGCCCGCCGGGCGCGCCGGGCTCCTGCTGGGCCACTAAGGTATAAACGGCGCCATTTTGGGGCAGCGGATCGGAGAGAATTTCCTCGTCGGGGCCCAACTCAAAGCTGCCTTCCATCAGCAGCACGGCATCTTCGATGATCACGTAGGGCAGCGAGCCGCTCATGGCGTCGTCGCCTACGTTCCGGAGCCGAAACCGCAGCTCGTCGTCGTTGCAGTCGTAGCTGCCATTGACGAGAGCGCCCGACCAGTTTTCGGGGATGCTGCAAAGGGTGTCGGGGAAAACATCAGCTTCAATACACAGGATGTCCCCAAGCTCGGCGCTATCGCAGTTGACGACGGCCGAGATGTGTATTTCTCCACAGTCGAAGACTTCTATACTGCCGAGGGTAAAGGTATAGACGTTGCCGGATATGGCCGCAGGCGGCACAGAAGCCGACAGAAAGCTGAGGGCGGGGTCGAGGGTTACTTGCAGGTAGGCGTCTTCAGCTATGCCGGAGCCTATGTTGCAGTAGGATACGCTTATCTGGGTGGTGTCGCATATCCGGAAAGGCGTACTGGCAATGTTGGCCTGAACATAAGAGCATTCCACATCGGCCTGCATGGGGAAGTCGGCCGTGACAGAAGATTGATATTCAACAAATAATGGGATATGATTTTGACAGGGCCTCCAGTAAGGCGACGGAGAGAAGACAGACACGACGTAGTTGCCCGGATTGGCGATGGTGGCCTCCACGGGAAAGCTGTAGTTGCCGTCGGCGTCGGTGGGGCCGTAGTAATTTCGGTCGCCGTCGACGGCTTGCACTACCCAGCCGCCTATGGGGGCGTCGGCGGCCGAGAGGGCGCAGTTGGCGTCGAGGTCGCGGAATACATTGCCGCTGATGTTGCCGCCATAGATGAGCCCCAGGCTATCGGTTTTTACTAAGTAGGTGAATGTGCCCTCCGGCGGCGCCTGGGTGCGTCGCGCGCCGGCCATCAGGTAGCCTCCGGAGGGGAGCTGCATGAGGTCGTTGAACCAGTCGTCGGCAAAAACCCCGTTGGGCGACTGCCGCGGGATGGTGCGCTCCCACAGGGGCGTGCCGTCGGCGCTGAGTTTGGCTAAAAAGCCGTTGCTGCCGGTGTCGCCGTTGGGGGTGATGCTGCCCGCCACCAACAGGTTGTGCCCGGCGTCTTCGATGAGGGCGTTGGCTGCGGCCACATAAGTGTCGGTAGGGTAGCTGCGCCGCCAGCGAAACTGGCCATCGGCGCCTAAGCGGTGCAGGAATACCGCCCCGAGGGAGTTGTGGCCGGCAATGACGAGGTCGCCGTCGGCCGTCCGGATCATATCCTGCGGAAGATCGGTGGCCGGCAAAAGAGGAACTTCAAAAGAAGCCGTCATCTCGCCCAGCGCGTCGATGGTCATTATTTTGGCTATGGGCGTTTGGGCGGCGTCGGTTTCGATGTACAGGATATAAAAGCTGCCGTCCTGGGCCAAGGCCATTTCTACCACATTTTCCGATGTAGCCGGAGCGGCATATACATTGTTCCAGCTTATGCCGCCTGTAGGGGATATTTTGGTCAGCGTCACATCCGCCATACCGGCTTGCGTTGTTTGTCCCAATATCGCCAGGTTGCCGTCGGGCAGTTGGCGTAACGATAACGCCCGCGCCAGTTCGCCTTCCACATCGTAGATGGGCGTACTGGCCAGCAATGCCCACTGCCCCGCCGGCGGAGGCGCCATAGGGTTGGCGTAGGTCAGCAGGTAAATGCTCTCGTGGTTGAGCGCCTCGTTTCGGCGGTTCGCCAGTATGTATACGGTATCTTCGTGGGGTTTCACCATGTCGATGGGAATGTAGCTGTACCCCTCTTCGCTATCGGCGGGCGGGAGCATGCTGTTGCGGCCCAGCCCCCTCGATTCGCCATTGATGAATGAGAGCGCAAAGGATGTGGGCTCGGGGTGGTCTTGCATCAACGTCAGGATGTCGAGCCGCCCATTGACGTAGTTTGGCGCAATTTTTACCAATTCATTGCGCGAAAAAAATGGACTTGCGCTGGTTTGCGTCCAACTGCGCCAGCCTTGGGCGCCGGCCCCGGAGACCAGCAGCAGCAGCAGCGAGAGCGCCATGAGCCCGGAGCGCAGGCTATGCTTATGGTTTATTTGTGGTCGCTTCATGTCAGTATGTTTTTAAGTACGGCACAAAGGTGGCGCGCAAAACAAGAGCGGGCAAGAACAAATAACGTCATTTGTGGCAATTATTAAGTGTTTTTTAATGAGGGCGTGCCCCCGGCCTGTAAAATGGGATGGTAGCGGCACTGTAAAAGCAGGTAGCGAGGGAGCTTGTTGAGGCGGTAGTTAAGGCCGGGGTCGCGGCGTCCGCTATTATGGCCCGGTGAAAATAAAGTTCTGATTTTTAATCGCTTTACAAGCCGGGCCATACCGCCACGCCCTCGTTACACTCGGTCGGGTAAACTTCCGTCGCTCACGCGGGCCGCCACTTTCTTAGGCATGCAGCAGGTAACTTTGTGGGAATATTTTCTGATATTTGCTCCATATACGATGTGGCAAAAATATGACTACTCCACTCCTCTACCAATTGCTGGAAAAATTGGACAAGCGCGAACTCCGCGAGCTCAAGAAGCTGGTGCGCTCGCCCATAGCCACCCATCGACCTGAGTTGGCGCTGCTTTTCAACAAGCTCGCCGATGCCCTCTATCGGGGTAGGCAGCTACCCGACAAGCCTAAACTGCACTTAGCCGTATTTGGCGCCGACCCCTACGACGACCAAAGGCTGCGCAGCCTGATGAGCGACCTCCATCTGCTCATTGAACAGCACCTCATGGCGCGGGCGGCCCAATCCGATGAGGTGCGGGCTCAGCTTCATTTAGCGCATTTTTACCGCCAGCGCGGCTTGGTGCGGCACTTTGAGTCGGCCATCCAAAAGGTAGCGGCGCTGCAACGCCAAAGCGCTTACCGCAACGTCGACTACTTTGAACGCCGGCTAAAATTTGAAATCGAAACCAACGAGTTTCAATCTACCGACCGCCGGGCCGGCCACCTCAACCTTCAGGAAATCAGCGATACCATGGACGTGCTGTACTTAGCCCAAAAGCTCCGACACGCCTGCTCCCAACTATCGCACCGGGCCGTCTATCAGACCGACTATCGCTTTGGCCTGCTTCAGGCCTGGATAGATGTGCTGGAAGATAGCCACTACCTGCATACGCCGGCCATTGCGCTGTATTATTACTGCTATCGCTTCCTCACCGAGGAGTATAGCCAAGACTACTTTGCCCGCTTCCGCGACCAACTGCGGCTGCACAGCGCCGCCTTTCCCAAAGAAGAACTCAAGGGACTATACCGCGCAGCCGTCAACTTTTGCATTCGCAAGCTCAATGAGGGTAGCCTCGATTTTGCCCGCGAGGGCTGGGAACTCTACCAGGAAGGGCTGCAAAGCGAGCTCTTTATTGAACACAACCACCTTTCGCGTTTTACCTTCGACAACATTGTGGGCTTTGGGCTTCGACTTGAGGCGTTTGAAGCCGTCAAAAATTTCATTGAACAATATCGGTCTTACCTCGCCGCCGACTATGCCGAGAGCACGGTGCTCTTCAATCTGGCGCGACTTGAGTACGGCCTCCGGCATTACGATCAGGCCTTAGCTTACGTGCAGCGCGCTAACCCCCGCGACTTAGTCAACCAACTCATTTGCAAAACCCTGCAACTCAAAATTTACTACGAAACCAATGAGTTAGACCTGCTGGAGTCGCACCTCGATGAATGGTATGCCGCCCTCACCCGCTGACCCG
>CAYOTJ010000033.1:0-4042 GCA_964406855.1 uncultured Saprospiraceae bacterium | reverse complement strand
GCTGGAGTCGCACCTCGATAGTTTTCGCCTTTTCATCCGGCGCCGGGAGGTAAGCGACTACCATCGGCAGAATTTTCACAACGTCATTATTTACACCCGCAAGCTCATCAGCGCCTACCCCAACGATGCCGCCGAGCGTCGGCGGCTGAGGGCAGCGATACAGGAAGAAAAGGTGCTGTCGGAGCGGGAATGGCTGCTGAGCAAGGTTTATTGAGCGCCTTCCCAGTGCATCATGCACATGCCTTCCATCTCCTGAAAGCCCGACTTCAAGTAGAAATCAAAGGGATAAAAGTCTTTACCCGTGAAGAGGATCATGGTGCGTACGCCTGCGTTGGCCAGGTGCGCCTTGAGCGTCTCCATCAGGGCCGCGCCTATACCTTGTTGTTGAGCAGCAGGCGCCACAAACATCTCTTTCAGGTAGAAATAATCGCCTGTGAAGTAAGGTTCGATATTCCCCACACAACAGCCCAGCAGTTGCTCGCCGCGCCGGGCCGTCCAGCCGAGGAAGCGAGGCGAATCGTAAAAGCAGGTTAGTTTTTCAAGGGCAACCGCCGGCGTCCATTCGTCGTTCCAGGGCGGAGCGTTGTAGGCCAGGGTCAAAATATCGGCGCAACGGGTCAGTACAGCCGCGTCGGTTATGGGCTCAATGATGAGGTCGTTCATATAGATTAGCTTTTTTGGTTGTCAGGTTGCGCTGTTCAAGATGCACAAGCCTTGACCTGAAGAACTAGAAAGCTGCAAAAGTATGGCGGGCAGTCTACCGCAAATATCGGTCAAAAAACGCCAGCGTTCGCGTCCAGGCCAGCTTTGCGGCGGCTTCGTTGTAGCGGCTGGCGGAGGTATCGTTGTGAAAAGCGTGGTTTACTTCCTCGTACACATACAGCTCGTACGTTTTGCCGTGGGCTTTCAAAGCGGCCTCATAAGCAGGTATACCTGTATTGATGCGCTCATCGAGGCCGGCATAGTGCAGTTGGATGGCAGCCTGTATCTTGGGCACATCGGCTTCGGCTGGCTGACGACCGTAAAAACCAACCGCCGCTTTCAGCGAGGGCACATTTACGGCTAAACTGCCCGACATAGCGCCGCCCCAACAAAACCCAACGCATCCGGCCAGGCCGTTGTAGTCGTCGCGGGTGGCTAAGTAGTCAAATACGCCCATGAAATTTTGCAGGTTGTCTTCCGCCTTCAGGTTTCCAAACAGCGTTCGGGCATCATCTTCATTAGCTGGCGTGCCCCCCAGCGGGGCCAGCGCATTGGGGGCAATGGCCAAATAGCCTGCCATAGCCGCCCTGCGGGCCACATCTTCGATATGGGCGTTTAAACCCCGATTTTCGTGTATCACTACTACAGCCGGATACTTGCGCTTGCGTCGAGGCCGCGCTACATAGGCGGCCATGCCGGCAGGCGTACCCGGATAAGCGACGTATTCGGTAAACAACCGTCTGCCCTCCGCCTCAGTCAGGATGGATTTGCCGTAGTCCGACTCCAGCAATGGCAACAAGGCTGTGGCAGCCGCCATACCTCCGGCGAGCTGAGCTAATTTGCTCAAAAATTCGCCCCGTGAGAGCGGCTTATGCGTATACTCATCGTACAGGTTGATGATGCGCTGATCCATGATAACAATCTTTACCCGAAGGTAATTAATTCTATCCGCGCATAGACAAAATTTTTGCCGACAAACCCGTTCCTGGCGGGCTGGATAGGGTATAGGCCTTGTATTCCCGCCTACAGAGATATACGGATGTTTAAAAGTTTAAACAGCTCCGGCTCGCTTAGCAACGCGCATACGCCCCGCCCTGCGGCCGGAGACTGCTTTACAACCCTGTTTTTATTTTGTAGTTCTCTAAGCCGAGATTGGTGAATCTTAGCTTGGAGAACTACGCCGGCTGAGGTTCTTCGACCGGCTGCCGGTTGGATTCTACGAGGTAAAAATCGCTGACCACAATCTCCGGGCGGCGATGCTGCACCCCGGCCTGGTCTTTGTATTCGTTGTAGGTGAGCTTGCCGTGTACAACTACCTGCTTGCCCTTGCTGAGGGTTTGCTGAGCCGTCAGGCCTGCTTTGCCCCAGATAATACAATGGTGCCACTGGGTTTCGGTAACGCGCTCGCCCTTTTGGTTTTCGTACGATTCGCTGGTAGCCAGACTAAAATTCGTGACGCTCTTGCTGTCGCCAAAGGTGCGGGTTTCGGGGTCGCGGCCAAGGTTGCCTACGAGGAAAACGGAGTTTCTTACCGTGCTCATAACAATGATATTGAACAGATGATGCAAATGACCGCCGCCGATGCGTGAGAGGCGCTCGGGTCGGCCGAGGACAATTGCCGCCACGAGGAGAACGCGTTGGGCTCAATTCCACCCGGCGACGACACAAAGATGCGGGCAACCACAGCTAAGAGCCGTTTTTTAAACGTTTACTTACGTTTGTAAACGTTTGTAGACGTTTGTAAACGGGTAGCGCCCTGATTTTGCCCCTGCAAAGCAGCGTGGCAAAACCAGAGCAGACGCTGGCGCGCATCATGGGGGAAGGGTAAGCCGCAAAAACGGGATCAATACAAAAATTGAGGCCAAGACCCCAAAAGTAGCGGTATACGCCAGGCCGGCTCAGCCATATGTTCACTGAGAAAAAACCCGCAACAGGCTCATTAATAAATTTACTAGACCACTTTTGCACAGAAAATTTGTGTCAATCACACGCATACACGTCTACAAAACTTTTGCGTATACAGTCTATTTTTGTTATCTTATTTTCTATCTATTATGAAGTCAATTATTCCATATTCTTTTGCTTCTTGCGCGGTCATCCAATAATCGACTTCACAGTCTTTAACTATTTTTTCAATAGATTGACCAGTATGTACAGAAAGTATGGCATACAACTCTTCACCCGACTTGTCAACTAATTTTTGTAAGATATCCATATCCGCATTATTCATTTTTTGGTTACCAGACGCAGCATGGATCATTATCCTGCTAGTTTTAGTCGCAAATCGCTTCCCCTTTGTTCCTCCTGCCAATAGCACTGCAGCCATTGAGGCACATAACCCATGGCAACTAGTACTTACATCACACCGAACATACTGAATAGCATCATAAATACCTAATCCAGCAATAACTGAACCTCCTGGACTGTTAATGAAAATCTGAATCTCTTTCGTGCTGTCACGTTTTTCTAATTCAATAAGTAGTCTCTGTACTTGTTGAGCCAATGTATCATCAATGTCTCTTCCTATTAAGATAATACGTTTTTCTAACAATAAATCTGTTGTAATTGGAACTGAATCAACTATTCTGGCTAAGTTAATCAGCTTAGAATTATTATTCCAGTCTTCAATCTGCCTTTCAAGCGCTTCATTAAGAGTAGCACTATCATTTATTTTTCCTACTGGTTTTACAATAGAACCATGAAAAATCAAACAATATAGTGAAATGAATCCTATGAAAATTACTGCCTTCATATATTTTTACATATTTTTCAGTTACAGCGAACTCGTCTATACTCATCAATCCCCTCCATAGGCGCAATGGCGTGTATACGCCTCGCGCCGGGTTTATATACGCCACAACGGATATATCGAAAGGCGCATTGCGCGTTTTACTTACCCTTTATGGCGTATAAATCCGAATGTGCGACGGGGCAGCTTCCTTGTTTGAGCAAAGCCTGTTGGAGCTTAGCCTGTCACTTCAGAGATTCAAAGTACTTTTGACATGTGCAAATTTAAACCATTCCTTTCATAATGTCAACCCCGGAGGTTAAAAATAATATGCGCTACAAGTTCAGCCTGTCCAAAGGGCTTTGTACACGCTGCCAGCCTACGCGAGTTATATGGGTATATATCTCCGTCGTCTTGCTGCTTTCGTGCCCCAGCAGGTCTTGTATGTAGCGCAGGTCCACGCCCGCTTCCAGCAGGTGGGTAGCGAAAGAGTGGCGCAGGGTATGCACAGCCCCCCAACTGATCCACAAACAGATCAATAACCCGAACAAAAGCCCCCGAAGCAATGGCTTCCTCCAACAGGCCTAAAGCCAATTGGGTCCGGTCGGTACC
>CAYOTJ010000032.1:8913-14314 GCA_964406855.1 uncultured Saprospiraceae bacterium | reverse complement strand
AGGCACATCCTGGCGCTATGCCCCCCCGGCCCGACAGCCCCCCAAAAAAAGACCGGAAAAATACCGATCTTCGCGGCAGAACCAAGTGCTATTGTCATGTATCTTTTGTCTTGCCGGGCAGCCTATGGCGCCTTGAGGAGTTGCCGATCTGCTATTCGGAACCTGCTGTGGCCGGCGATTTGGCTGCTTTGGGGGTGGCCGGGCGAAATGAGCGGGCAGGGGAGTTGCCTGCCGCTGGGCAATCCTGCTTACCACGCCATTGATCGACTGTCGGTGAAGACGGGCGTAGCTGCGCCCCAGCACAGCGCGCTGAAATACTATGGGCGTGGCGATGCGGCCCGCTTTGCGCTGGCGGTAGACAGCCTGCCCGACTCGCTGCTGAGCCCGCTGGACCGCTATGATCTGGCGTATATGCTGGCCGACAACAACGAGTGGCTGGGGCTGGCGGGGGTGGAACACCTGCCGTTGGGCCGCCGCCGCTACGACCCCCAGGCGCCTACGCTGATGGAGCTGGCGCTGGCGCATCCGCGTTATCCGCGCAGCCGAAGACCGCTGCTAAAGCATTTTTACCGCACGCCGGCGAATTTTTTTGAGATTGACGAGCCGCACTTTCATTTTCGGCTCAACCCGGTATTGCATCTGCGCTATGGCCCGACGCCGGGCGAAGCGCAGCCGTTTTTTCTGAACCAGCGGGGCGTGGAGGCCAGGGCCGGGGTGGATGACCGGGTGTACATTTATTTCCAGTTGCTGGAGAGCCAGGCTCAGTTTCCGGACTATGTGGACGAGTGGGTGCAGACTTACCGGGCGCTGCCGGGCAACGGCTTGTATAAAAACTACAACAGCGATGTATTTAACATCAAGGGCGGCTACGACTACCTCAATAGCCAGGGGTATGTGGCTTTTAACCTGACGCCTCACTTAGGCGTGCAGTGGGGCTACGGCCGCAACTTCATCGGGAATGGCTACCGGAGTTTGCTGTTGTCGGATTTTTCCAACAACTACCTGTATCTGAAGCTCAACTGGCAGGTGGGGCGTTTTCATTACCAGAACCTGTTTGGGGAGTTGAAAGCGCTGTCGGCCAACGGGCTGCCGGGCGATCAGGTCTTGCCGCGCAAATATTTAGCTGCCCACCACTTGAGCATTGACCTGACCCCCAGGATGAACATAGGCTTTTTTGAGGCCATCGTTTACCATCGCAACAATCAGTTGGAACTCAGTTATCTCAATCCCATTATTTTGTACCGCTCGGCGGAGTTGGGATTGGGCAGTCCCGACAATGTGCTCATTGGTATAGACGGGCGCTGGGATGTGTTCCGGCGGGTGCAGTTGTACGGCCAACTGATGCTCGACGAGTTTGTGTTCAAGGAGTTGTTTGTAGAGCGGCGCGGCTGGTGGGCCAATAAGTTTGGGATACAGGCGGGCGCCAAATATTTTGATGCCTTTGGGGTGGATCATCTCGATCTTCAGGCTGAGTTCAATGCGGTGCGGCCTTATACCTATACGCACCGCGACAGCTCGTCGAGTTATAGTCATTACAGTCAGCCGCTGGCGCATCCGCTGGGCGCCAATTTTGCGGAGTTGATGTTCCGGGCGCAATATCGGCCGGCGCCGCGTTGGTTTTTGGATGCCCGGGCTTTTTTGATGGTACAGGGCGAGGAAGCGCCGGGCCAGAATTTTGGGGCTAACGTACTGCTGCCACATACGACGCGGGTGGCCGACTATGGGGTGAACTGGTTTCAGGGCGTGCGCTCGGAGACGGTGCTGGGCGTGCTGGACGTAGGTTATCAGCTCCGGCACAACTTCTGGATAGAGGCGCAGGCGCTGCTACGGGAAAAAACCAGCGACGATGCCGGCAGAAACGCCAGTACCCGGGTATTTAATGTGGGTATCCGGTGGAACGTAGACCGGACGCGGATGGAATTTTAAACGTTCATGTCGTATTCCTTGATCTTTCGATAGAGCGTTCGTTCGGATATGCCCAGGTCTTGGGCAGCTTCTTTGCGGCGGCCGTGGTGTTTGCGCAGGGCGCGCCGGATGAGTTCTTTTTCGTTATCGATGAGGGAAAGGTTGTCGTCTACTACTTCGGTGGCGTAGTAGGCGTCTTTATCGTCGATGATGATGGGGCGGAGCTCGTGGCGGTCGTCGTCTTCATCCTCATGCGCATCATGGTGGCCGGCAGGGGAGGCCGTTGTGGCGGGCGCATGGGGGTGTATGAACTCGTCGGCCCGGCGTTCGCCCAAGCCTGGCGGCAATGCCAGGTTGCGCATGGCGGAGGTGTCGGGCACGCGGAGGTTATTGCCCCGGATGAGCTCGTATACCAGCGATTTGAGGTCGTTGAGGTCGCCTTTCATATCGAAAAGCAGTTTATAGAGGATTTCGCGCTCGTGCATATTGCCGCCATTTTCGCTGAGGGGGCCGGCGGGCAGGTTTCTGTTGTGCAGGTTGGGCATGAGCCGGGCGAGGGCTGCGGCGTCGATCTGGCGCGACTCGGAGAGTACGGATAGCTGTTCGGCTACATTTTTGAGTTCGCGGATGTTGCCCGGCCAGGCGTAGTTTTCGAGGAGGATGCGGGCGCCATCTTCGAGCTGGAGGGGCTGCGAGCGGTATTTTTCGGCAAAGTCGACGGCGAATTTGCGGAAGAGCAGGTAGATGTCTTCGCGGCGTTCGCGCAGGGACGGCATTTGAATGGGCACAGTGCTGAGGCGGTAGAAGAGGTCTTCGCGGAATTTGCCTTTGCGGATGTTTTCTTCGAGGTTGACGTTGGTAGCGGCGATGATGCGCACATCGGTGCGCAGGGTTTTGGAGGAGCCTACGCGGATAAATTCGCCGGTTTCGAGTACGCGGAGGAGGTAGGTTTGGGTGTCGAGGGGCATTTCTCCGATTTCATCGAGAAAGAGGGTGCCCTTGTCGTAGGTTTCAAAATAGCCTTTGCGATCGCCGGTAGCTCCGGTGAAGGCGCCTTTTTCATGGCCGAAGAGTTCGGAGTTGATGGTGCCTTCGGGTATAGCGCCGCAATTGATGGCGATGAAGCCATTGTGTTTGCGGGGGCTATTGTCGTGGATGATACGCGAAAAGACCTCTTTGCCCACGCCGCTTTCGCCGGTGATGAGCACGCTGAGGTCGGTATTAGCCACGCGAATGGCTGTAGACAGGGCCCGGTCAAGGGCTTCCGACCTGCCGATGATGCCGTACCGCTGTTTGATGCTCTGTAAGTTGGCGTCTGTCATATTGGCCATTGGGCAAAGTTAATAATCAGGCCATTTCTCCGATGAGGGTGGCGCTGGTGGCGCTGTTGATTTTCACCCAGACGTAGTCGCCGGGTTTTTCGGCTCCGCTTTTGGGAAAGACGACCATTTTATTTTGGCTGTTGCGGCCTTTCCATTCCTGGTCGGAGCGCTTGCTGTTGCCTTCAATGAGCACCTGGAAGCGCTTGCCGATGTCGGCCTGATTGTGGCGGAAGCTCACCTGGGTTTGAAGTCGGATGATTTCCTCTAACCGGCGTTTTTTTATGGTTTCGGGCACGTCGTCGGTGAGTTTTCGGGCAGCCGGGGTTCCGGGCCGCTCGGAATAAGCAAACATATACGACATGCAGTAGCGGGCGTACTCGATCATGTCGAGGGTTTGCCGGTGCTCTTCTTCGGTTTCGGTGCAGAAGCCGGTGATGATATCGGAACTGATGGCGCAGTCGGGCATAATTTCGTAGATGCGCTTCACCTTATCCATGTACCATTCGCGGTCGTAAGTGCGGTTCATGAGGTCGAGTATCCGACTGTTGCCCGATTGTACCGGCAAGTGGATATACTTGCAGATGTTGTCGTGGCGGGCCATGGTGTGCAGTACTTCGTCGGTGATGTCTTTGGGGTGGGAAGTGCTGAAGCGAACGCGCAGGAGCGGGTTGACGGAGGCCGTCATTTCCAGCAGTTCGGCAAAAGATACCACCTTGCCCGTTTCGGGATTTTCCCACTTGTAGCTGTCTACATTCTGGCCCAGCAGCGTGACCTCGCGGTAGCCACGTTCAAACAGGTCGACGGCTTCGGCTACGATGCTGAATGCATTTCTGCTGCGCTCGCGCCCGCGGGTAAAGGGCACTACGCAAAAGGAACACATGTTATCGCAGCCCCGCATGATGGAGATGAAGGCCGTAACCCCGTTGTCATCGAGGCGGAGCGGGCTGATGTCGGCATAGGTTTCCTCGCGGCTCAGGAATACGTTGATTCCTTTGTCGCCGTCTTCAGCGCCGGCTACGAGGTTGGGCAGATCGCGGTAGGCATCGGGGCCTACTACGAGATCGACGAGTTTTTCTTCATCGAGCCACTTGCTTTTGAGGCGTTCGGCCATACAGCCCAGCACGCCGACCAATACGCCCTGGCGTCGGCGTTTCTCCTGGTCGAAGAGGCGCAGGCGCTTGCGCACGGTTTCTTCGGCCTTTTCGCGGATGGAGCAGGTATTGACCAGGATGAGGTCGGCGATTTCCAGGTTGCGGGTGGGGCGAAAACCGACGTCGGCGAGTATGGAGGCCACAATTTCGCTGTCGCTGAAATTCATTTGGCAGCCATAGCTCTCTATATAGAAGTGCCGGGTTCCGGGAGCAGTTGTTTCCTGCTCCACAAAGAACACTTCTCCCTGTTTGTTTTCGTCAATTTCCTTCTTGACGCCCAGCAATGTCGGGTTGTCGTCGTACATATTTTGATGACAGTAGTATTAGCAAAATAAAGCTACTTTGCCCTGCTTATGGCAAACGGCAGGCAAAGATAATGACAAAATGTCAGGCAAACAAGACTAAAGTAAAAATCCATATCTTTAGGGCCTAAATCTTATTCATGTTGCCTAAACAATTGATTTTTGGCGCGGTGGCGGCCCTTTTTTTTGTAGGGTGGGCATGCCGCAAGGAGCTGTCGGCTCCTCCGCCCGAACGAGGGGTATATTACTGGAAAAAGACGGGGAAATTTGGAAGTAAAGAGCGAAAACTACTCGACTCGGTGGGAGTTCAACGCCTTTATCTGCGTTACTTTGACGTAGACTGGAGTGAAAACCACCAAATGCCCGTTCCACTGGGGGAAGTACAGTTGGCTCAAAACTGGAACGAGCAGGGCATAACCAACAAAGGCCCGCTACAGGTAGCTCCGGTGGTGTACATTACCAACCGGGTATTTTTGCATCAGTACCACCCCGATACCTTGGCAGCCCGCATCAGCCAAAAGGTGAGGGAAATGACGGAGTCATTGCGCTACATGGATCAGCTACACGGCTGGCCCGACTCCATGCGCGAGGTTTCCAATTGGGATCGGAGAAACCTATTATCGGATACTTTACAAGCCCGGTTTTTGCGCAGCTTTGATCGCATACAGCTCGACTGCGACTGGACGCCCGCCACGCAGAAGGCTTATTTTGCCTTTTTGGA
>CAYOTJ010000032.1:0-8903 GCA_964406855.1 uncultured Saprospiraceae bacterium | reverse complement strand
CTTCAACATCCTGGTCTGCGGCATTGGCGGCACCGGCGTGGTCACGATCGGCAAGGTGCTGGCGATGGCTGCGCATCTCGAAGGCCTGCACTGCACCTCGCTCGACGTCATGGGCATGGCCCAGAAGTACGGCGCCGTGCTGTCGCATGTGCGAATCGCGGCCGAACCCGAGGCGCTGCACGCCACCCGCATCGGCGCAGCCGAAACCGACGCGCTGATCGGCTGCGACCTGATCGTGTCGAGCGGTGACGAGGCCCTGGGCACGCTGGGCGCGGGCCGCACCCGAGCCGTGGTCTGCAGCGACCTCATCACCACGGCCGAGTTTCCGCGCAACCCCGACTGGCAGATCCATTGCACGGTGCGCATGCACCAATACCGCGATCCTGCCGGCACGGGCATACCTCCTGTCGACCGCGGGTTGCTGATGTGTTATAACCTGGCGGCGGTAGACGACTATGCTACCCGCAACGCCATTTTTGACGAAACCCTGTTCAGGGGTTATCTAAAGGCCGAGGCTTATCCGTTGCCCTTGGATGTTGCATTGCCGTTATTCAGTTGGGGGGCGCTCTTTCACGAGGGGCAGTTTAAGGGGCTGGCTCAGGAGGCGAGCTTAGCTGCGGCCAAGGCAGACCCCAATCTGACTGCTTTGCAGGATGGCCGTTTCCGCTTCTTGCAGGATACCGTTTATCAGGGCGTTTTCATCCGCGAAGGCGATGAGATACGCATCGATGAGCCGGATCCGACGGCCTTGAGCCGGGCGGCTGAGTTGCTGGGTGAAAAAATGCCTGGCGCCAATTTGCTTTTCTTTGACTGGAATCCCGAAAAAATAAGAACCTATGATGTGGCAAAACTCTGGGGCGCTTTTGAAGCTGCTCAATAAATCTGCCGTTGGGGCAGTACTGGTTGGCCTGGTACTCGCTGCGCCCGGCATGCTGCGGGCATGTGGCATTGGTTATGCAGGCGACGACTATCGCGTAGCGCTGCTGGACCCCCGCCTGGCGGGTTATGAATTTGCACCTTTTTATTACGCTACAGCCCGGTTATACCCGAAGGATTTGCCCCCTACGGGTAGCGACCGCCGCCGGAATTGTGCCGAATGGGCGGCGTATATGAACACAGACCTGGCCCAGGTACAGGAGGTCTTATATGGCAGTTCACTCAGTGATTTAGAAAATGCCCTGACTCCCGAGGGCGCGGCCGGTACGCCTTTAGCCTACAATGCTTTTTGGAAGGCGTTACTAAGGCCGGATAAAAAGGCCGTCTTGGAGTATGTGCTGCTGGCTAAGCGCTATGAATACCACAGCAACAGGAACTTACAGCAAAGCAATCCCTGGGTTAGCGCCTACAACTATTACTATGGAGGAGAAGAGGAGGAGACCGCCTCTTCGGTTAAATCACCCATAGAAACGCTTCGGGAGCTTGCGGAAGGGCGGTTGAAAAGTGTAAACGATCCCTTCCTCAAGCGGCGTTATGCCTATCAGAGCCTCGTTATGGCCCGCTATGCCAACGACCGCCCGCGGTTCAACGCCATTTGGAGCGAGCATTTCGCGGGGATTAACGGCGGCCATTCGGCATTATACGACTGGGCCCTGCACCACCGCTCGGCTATGGTGAATAATGAAGGGGAAAGGACCTATCTGCTGGCGCTTTCATTCATGCGCTGCCCGGAGAAGCGCATGTATACTTATGACAACTTTGATCTGAAACAACTCGGTGCAGCCCGTGTTTTTGCCAGGCAAAACGAAGAAAAAGCGCACTTGGAAGCCGTGGCTGCACTGAAAAAGCCAGGGCGGGTTTTAACCGAAATAAAGACCGTAGCTTCCTTGTATCCCAATCACCCTTTGTTGCCGCTGCTGCTGATCCGGGAGGTGAATAAGCTGGAAGACTGGTTGCTCTCTGACCAGGTAACGGGCTTGGGGCCTGCCTACCATCCCGGCCGGCAGGATTTTGAGCAAACAGTCGACTACGAGGGCGACTATCAAGCTCAATGGGCTCAATTCAGGGCCGTCAACAGGCAGAAAGACGAAGCTTATTTAGCAGAAGTGGAGGCCTTTGTGCGCCAGCTCAAGCCCGGCGCGCTATCTGCCGATCTGCATGCGCTGCTACAGGGGCATCTGGCCATGCTGCGCAAAGACAACGCGGCCGCTCATGCCGCCTGGGCCGGCATTTCCCGCAAAGCTGACGCCGGCATCAAAACCCAACTGAGCAAAGGCAAACTGCTGGCCATGATCAATGATGGCAGCGTAACGGAAGCAGGGAATCAGAGGCAAGTGCTGGCCTGGTTGCAACAAATTGCACACTTCAGCCAGGAAAGCCCCGATCATCAGCGCGATCTCAGCGTAGTATATCGAATGATTAGCCAGGCCTTTACGGAGAAAAAACAGTTCAGAGAGGCCTATTTAATCAATAATATGGCTCTGGGGCTGCCTACTCAGGAGATGTATGGCTACTACTACTACTCCAACTACTATTCCCTGTTGGCTTATTTGGATGTAAGGGGGCAGGAAAGTGAAGTAGATGCCGTATTGGCCCTTATGGAAAAACGCAACCCATCGGATTGGGAGCGCTGGTTGCTGCAAGCGTCCATGCCTTCAAAGGAAGCCTTACTGGACCTGCGCGGCACGCTCTCCCTGCGCAAGGGCAACTATGCAGAAGCGCTGAAAGCTTTTGAACAAATAGACCCTTCATTCTGGCGCCAGCGCTATGCCTTTTCCGATAATCTGAAGTACAATCCCTTTGCCATCAGAGCATTGGATGATGCGGCGGTAAAAGGTTTTCCCGGGGATAAAGTTAGCTTGGTTCGCGAACTGCTACAATTGGAAACACAAACCCGCCAGCCCGCTAAGGCTGCGGAGGCCCATGCGCGGTTAGGAATAGCCTGGTATAACTTCAGCTACTTCGGCAACAGTTGGATGATGTTTTCCTATGGCCGAGGTTCCTACGACGGCGAGGCGAACTCACTACCTTACCTGCCCCATGCAGCGGAGATGAAAAATGTATACTTCAACATGACGCGGGCTGAAGAACATCTCACGCGGGCGCTGGCCGCCAACCCCAATCAGGAACTGGCGGCCCGAGCTGCGTTTGTTCTCGGGCGTATTGAGGAAATGAGGCGATTGTCGAAAAAAGATGCTCCATCTTATTGGGAAGAAGAGCAGTGGAAGGCCTGGGTCAACCAAAGCCTCGGGGCTTACGACGCATGGAAACAGCAGTACGGGGCAACAAGTACTTTCCAGACGGTAGTTGCCCATTGCCCCGAATTGGCCCGCTATTTTGGGAAATAGGCTTATTTGAGTTCTACCTCCATCCAAACGGGCTGGTGGTCGGAATATTGAAAATCCTGAGAGATGGTCTTAACCTTGCGCACGCGCACATTGGGCGAGATAAGAAAGAAGTCGATGAGCGTGGTAAAGGTCTCGCCAGGGCGGTATACCTCGTAAAGCTTTCTGTTGGTAGGCTGGGTAGGGTCGTAAACCCAGGTCCAGTCGGCCGGCAGAAAGTCGGGGTCAATGTTGATCTGGTTGTGATTCCTGGGGTTGTGGGGCGAAAAGGTATCGAATTGAAAATTCGGGGGCGTCTGGTTCCAGTCGGCCCCAACGATCACATAACAGCCCTGTTGGTAATAATCCAGTACCATCTTGCGCAGCAAAGCCATTTCCTCCCGTTTGACCTCGCCCTTAGCGTCGTGAGCGGAGTTGTGGGCGTTGATGACGATGAGGTCTTTGCCCCGGCTTGTGGGAAAGCGGTGAACCGCCAGGCAACGATCGAGCTGAAACAACCGGGTTGGCCAACCAAATTTGCCGGGCAATTGCACCCGCTCGGAACCCTCAGGCTGCCAGCGGCTCAGTGTAGCCAAGCCGCTGAGTACGCGCCCGTAGGCCCGCCAGGGCTCAAACAAGGGCAAAGGCATACGCGCCACCTTATAGTTGGGAGCAAAAAAGGCGGCATAGCCGGGGCGCCGGTGGCGAATGCTGTCAAAAACAGGCAAAAAATAACTGCGTCGGGCGGCAATATCCACTTCCTGTAGTAAGAAAAAATCGCTCTGAACGCTACTGATCATCTGGGTGATCCCCGCCAGGTTTTTGTCGACAGCTTCTTTAGGCGAGCGAATCATGCCGCCTCCGGAAAACAGAAAATGCCCCTGATCGTAGAAGAAGTTCGATTCGGCGCCCAGCCCGGCATAGCCGACGTTCCAGGTGGCGAGACTAAAAACGGAATCGGCAACGGGCGCGCTCTGGCCGGCCTGATAGGCCTCAAGGGCTTGGATGCCGCTGGGTTGCCAGTCGGAGAGCGTGCCGTGGATGAGTACTACCGCCACATAAAGCACGAGGGCTGCCAGCAGGGTGAAGCCCGTTCGGAGAAGATTTTTTTTCATAAGGCGATCAAAGGGATATGAGCAGATTGTAAATGATGCACGGTATATAACAGACGCGCCTATAACTGAAGCACATCCTGCATGGTAAAACAGCCGATTCTTTTTTCCTGGCATAGCCATCGGGCGGCCATCAGCGCCCCTTGGGCAAAGCCTTCGCGTGAGTGCGCCTGGTGTCGAATGACAATGGTATCAATGGAGGAGGCGTAGATCACTTCGTGGGTACCCGGCGTTTGCCCTATGCGCTCGGAGACGATGGGTATCTGAGTGGGGACTGAGGTGTCGCCGGCCGCCCAGCCCGTTTTACCGGGTAGCAACGGCAGTAATTCGTTGGCCAATTGAATGGCCGTGCCGCTGGGAGCGTCTAATTTTCGGGTGTGGTGTATCTCCCGCAGCGAGGGGCGGTATTCGGGATGCGTAGCCATCAGGGCGGCCAGCCGCTGGTTGAGGGCAAAAAAAAGATTGACGCCCACGCTGAAATTAGCTGCATACAAAAAAGCGCCGCCTCTTTCGAGCGTCATAGCCCGGGCTTCCGGCAACTTATCGAGCCAGGCCGTTGTGCCCGACACAATGGGTACGCCTGCCTCTAAAGCCATACAAATATTGGAAAAGGCGAGTTCAGGCCGACTGAACTCAATGGCCACATCGGCAGCCCTGAGGTTCTCCGGCGTCAGATCAGCGGGGTTGGAGCTACTAATGCGCAATACCACGTCGTCGCCCTCGTTCAGGGCCATATACTCAATGGTCTTTCCCATTTGGCCGTAGCCCAAAAGCGCTATTTTCATGGAACCCTGAAATTATACTGCGCGTCGGCGCAGGTCGTGTGTATGGATTTTTGCCTGAGCATGTTTTTCTACACAAAACCTGTCGGCGCAAACTTTATTATTGAAGGCAAAATTACACATTTCCTGCATTGCAAAAAATATCTTGCCAATAAGCCCGGCCGGACGGGGTGAACTTGGCAAAATAAACTACCTTCGCCCTGTATATGGCTGCGGCAAACTCACATACCGATCCCCCTGTCGGCATCCTCGGCGCGGGCAGTTTTGGCACGGCTATCGCCAATTTGCTGGCGATGAATGCCGATGTGCTGCTTTATGCCCGCCGGCCGGAAGTGGCAGAGGATATAAACGTTCGCCGTCGCCGGCATGGCGTGGATATACACCCACGCATCCGCGCTACTTCCGACGTGACGGAGTTGGCAGAGCGCTGCACCCTCATGTTTCCCATTGTGCCTTCGGTGAATTTTCGCTCCCTGATGAGCGATCTTTCTCCTCATCTGCACCCTTACCACATCCTCATCCACGGCACCAAAGGCTTCGACCTCAATGGCCTCGACGAGTCGGCCATCAGCGAGCAGGGCATCACCCGCCGCGAGATCAGCACTATGAGCGAGGTTATCCTGCAGGAAACGACGGTGGTGCGGGTAGGCTGCCTTTCCGGCCCCAACTTAGCCGCAGAAATTTTAGCAGGCCAACCCACCGCCACCCTCATCGCCAGCCGTTTTGAGGAGGTCATTGAGCGCGGCAAGAAGTCGCTGGCCAGCGGTAAATTCCACGTCT
The DNA here is from genome assembly GCA_964406855.1 of uncultured Saprospiraceae bacterium. Taxonomy (GTDB): domain Bacteria; phylum Bacteroidota; class Bacteroidia; order Chitinophagales; family Saprospiraceae; genus JAUMBM01. Next base: position 2,969 of record CAYOTJ010000032.1, on the reverse strand, counting down.
TTGGCTCCAACGACCTGCTGGGCGCCGAACTGGCAGGGGCGCTGAAAAATGTCATCGCCCTGGGCTCAGGCCTGCTCAAAGGGCGCGGCCTGGGCAAAAACCTCCAGGCAATGCTCATCACTCGCGGGCTGGTAGAGATGATCTATTTTGGCAAGGCCATGGGCAGCGAACCGGCCGCCTTTCTGGGCACAGCCGGCATAGGCGACCTCATCGCCACGGCCACCAGTAAAAAAAGCCGCAACTATACCTTTGGCTACCGACTGGGCGCCGGCGAAAAATTTGAAGAAGTGAAAAAAAGTACGCCTGAGCTGGCCGAAGGGGTGCGCACCCTGCGCATCGTTCGACACCTGGCGCGCTATTACAAACTTCGGGCGCCCATCACTGAAATGCTATACCGGGTTGTCTTTGAGGGCTTCGACATAGACGTTGCTATGGACTACCTCATCAGGCACCCTTATGATCGCGACGTTGATTTCTTATAACCATTAAGACCGGTCTTTCTTTTATGTCCAGCAAACTGACCCGTATTCTGACCCACGTTGGCGCCATACTGCTCTTTTGGGCGCTGTCGGCACTCTACTTTCAGCCCCAGTTAGAGGGCAAAGTCATCGAACAGGGCGATATTGTACAATACGAAGGTATGGCCAAGGAGGTCGACAACTACCGCAAGCAAACGGGTGTCTTGTCGCTCTGGACCAACGCCATGTTCGGGGGGATGCCCACCTACCAGATCAACACCATCAAAGACGGCAACTTCCTGCAAATCGTCGACCACGCCACCCGGCTCTTTACCAAGGAGCCCATCGGTCGTTTTGCCGCCGCTATGATCTGTTTTTACATCATGATGATCGCGCTGGGGGCCAGCCCCTGGCTGAGTATAGCCGGCGCCATCGCCTTTGGCCTCACCACCAACAACCTCATTCTCTACGAGGCGGGCCACAATACCAAGGTGAGGGCCATCTCTTTCCTGCCCCTCATGGCGGCGGGCCTACTACTCACCTTTAAAGGCAATCGCCTCTGGGGCGGCCTGCTTTTTGCACTGGGCGTAGGCGTCAACGTGATGTCGAACCACGTACAGATGAGCTACTACTTCTTCATCACCTTGCTGGTGCTGGGGGTAGCCCAGTTGGTATACGACATTCAGCGCGGCGAGATCATTTCCTTCGCCAAGTCGGCGGGCGTGCTCATCCTCGCCGGCCTCATTGGTCTGGGTACTTCGGCTTCCAACCTGCTGCCCACCTACGAATATTCCAGAGATACCATGCGCGGGGCCCCTATCCTCAAAAATGCGCCCGGAGAGGGCAACCCCCAAAGCAGCAGCGAAACCGAAGGCTTAGCCTGGGACTACGCCATGCAGTGGAGCAATGGGGGCGTCGACCTCTTCTCCGCTTTTATTCCCGGCGTAGCCGGCGGCGGCTCTCAGGAAACCGTGGGCCCCAACTCGGCCATAGCTACCGATCTGCGCGCCAAAGGTATGCGCATACCCGCCGAGCTTCCGGCGCCGCTCTATTGGGGCAAGCTGCCCTTCACCAGCGGCCCCATCTATTTTGGCGCCGTGGTGTTTCTGCTGGCGGTGCTGGGCGCCATCTGGGTCAAAGGCCCTGTAAAATGGTGGTTAGCCGGCGGCGCAGCCCTCACCTTCCTGCTCTCATTGGGCAGCAACTTCGAGGCTTTCAACCGATTGTTCTTCGATTATTTCCCGCTTTACAATAAGTTCAGAACCCCCAACTCCGTCCTCAGCGTTACGGCTTTCCTGCTGCCGCTGCTGGGCGCCTTAGGGGTGGCCCAGTTGGTAAAAGCCTCCGATGAAGACAAAGCCGCCATGCAGCGCGGCCTCTACATCGGCGGAGGCGTACTGGCCGCCATCAGCATGTTTTTCTGGATCATGGGGCCTTCGTTTTTCGACTTCAATACCTCGGGCGATGCCCGCTATGCCGAAGCCGGCTACGACATCAATGCCATCATCGACGACCGCAAGGCCCTCATGCAGAGCGATGCCCTGCGCACCTTGGCGCTGCTGTTGCTCAGCGGCGGGCTCATCTGGGCCTACATCACCCGCAGGCTGTCGGCGCCCGTCATGATGGCCGGCCTGGCGCTGCTCACTACCTTCGACCTCTGGACGGTGGGCCGCCGCTACATCAACAACGCCGACTTCGTGAACGCCTCCCGCTATAAGGAAAACTTCACGCCCCGCCCTGTCGATGAAGAAATCCTGCGCGATAAAGACCCCAACTACCGGGTCATGGACCTCACAGATAATACCTTCAATTCTACCAAGGTTTCTTATTTTCATAAGTCCATCGGCGGCTACCATGCCGCTAAGTTGCAGCGTTACCAAGACCTCATCGACCGCCACATGACCAAGGGCAATCAAAAGGTGCTCGATATGCTCAATACCCGCTACTTCATCGTAGGGGGCGAAGGCGGCGAACCCCAGGTGCAGCGCAATCCGCAAGCCCTCGGCAACGGCTGGTTTGTCGATAGCCTTTGGCGCGTGACGACCCCCAACGAAGAAATCGACGCCCTCAAAGACTTCAATCCCGCCAAACACGCCGTTGTGCTGGAAGCGGAGTTCGGCGACTACCTCAAGGGCTTCACTCCCGACACTTCGGGTGCCTCCGCCCTCCGGCTTACCAATTACCTGCCTTACCACCTTACTTACGAGAGCGACGCTGCCGGCGAGCAGTTGGCCGTATTCTCCGAAATCTGGTATGGCCCCAACAAGGGCTGGCAGGCCTATGTCGATGGTCAGCCCGTCGACCACATCCGCGCCAACTATGCCCTGCGCGCCATGCGGGTTCCTGCAGGCAAGCATACCATCGAATTTAAGTTCGACCCTGCCTCTTACCGCACGGGCAAACTCATCTCTACGGTATGCTCATCGGCCATCCTGTTGACGCTCCTGGGGCTCGCAGGCATGGGCGGCTATCGCTTCCGTATGTTCACGCTCGATCCGCACAAGTCGGAGG
>CAYOTJ010000031.1:11726-14421 GCA_964406855.1 uncultured Saprospiraceae bacterium | reverse complement strand
TTCAGGAATCATTGGTAAATAAATACATACGCGATCGCCTTTTTTTACGCCTAATTCCTTAAGGGCATTGGCCGCCTTGCACACCTCCGTGTAGAGCTCGCGGTAGGTGTATGTGCGCGCCGGCGCATTCACGTCGTTGGGTTCAAAAATGATGGCGGTTTGATCGCCCCGCGTTTCCAAGTGGCGGTCTAAGCAGTTTTCCGTGATGTTGAGCTTGCCGCCTACAAACCACTTTACATCCGGTTTGCGGAAGTCCCAATCCAGGACTTTGTCCCAGGGTTTTTTCCAACTGAACGTAGCGGCTTGTTCGGCCCAAAATCCTTCAGGGTCAGCAACGCTGCGCTGATATACCTCCTGATATTCTTCAAACGATTTGATCTGTAGTGTCATAACGGCTGGCTTTTGTTAAATCGGTACAAATATAGATATTTAGATGTTTGCATGTATGTTTTTAAAAAAATTTTTAGCTAAAAAAGGGCAAATTATCCGAACTCATAGACTTCGTTGATGGTATTGACCAAATGATCGTTATCGAAAGGTTTGGTGATATAGACCTCTCCGCCGCTGTCGTAGCCTTCGAGTCGATCGGCCTGGGTGCCTCTGGCGGTGAGGAAGATGATGCGCACATGATCGAGGTTGGGATATTCGCGCAGTCGGCGGGCCACTTCAAAGCCGTTCATACCGGGCATCATGACGTCGAGTACGAGGATATCGGGTTCGTGCTTGACGGCCATAGTTAAGCCTTCTTCGCCATTAGAAGCCATGAGCACTTCAAAGCCTTGTTGTGCAACGAGGAAAGACAGAGCCATGAGGATATTTGGTTCATCGTCTACCAGCAGAACTTTGGCTTTATGTCCGGCGCTTGGCATGGTTCGTTTGGTTAGGAAGTTAAAATACGGCTATAAATTTAGATTCCTGCGCCCAAATATAAGCATTTGTTTGGAATCAGCCACTCTCGGGGCAAAAAATATGCGCTTTAAATGCCGAAATCCAAACCAGCGGGCCGGCCGGCTGTTTTGAAGAGATACCCCACCGAACCGTCAGGCAGGCCTTTGTCCGTCTTTAGTTTCATTCATTTTTTCACCACAATCATGCACTATATGCATTTATCGAATACGCTTCGCACCTTCGGCTTTGGGTTATTACTTTTGAGTGCGGCAGGCCTTATGGGTCAGCCCACGCAGAAGCCCGTCCTTCACGGCCGGCATTGGATGGCCATTACAGGCAAACCTTTAGCTGCCACGGCCGGCGCCATGATATTTCAGCGGGGCGGCAACGCCGTCGACGCCGCCTGCGCCATGTTGGCCGCCACCTGCACCATGTGGGATGTGCTGAGTTGGGGCGGCGAAACCCAAGCGCTTATTTACAATCCCCACGTTCAAAAAGTTATTGCAGTAAATGCTTTAGGCGTAGCGCCCACCGGAGCTACGCCCGAGTTTTTCCGCGAGCGCGGCATGGGAATTCCCCCGGCCTACGGCCCCTTAGCCGCCGTAACCCCCGGTACGCCGGGCGGTCTGCTCACCATGCTGGCCGAGTACGGTACGCTCAGCTTAGCCGAGGTGCTGGCGCCGGCCCTCACCTTAGCCGAGGGCTATCCCATAGAGGCTCAAACCGCCAATAGCATTGAGCGCGAAAAAGAGCGCATACGCGCCTGGCCCTACTCCCGTGAAGTTTTTCTGACGCATCCCGGCGAAGCCCGCGAAGCGCCCCACGCCGGCGAGATATTCCGCCAGCCCGAGTTGCTGGCCACCCTCCAAAAGCTCGTGGAGGCCGAGCGCAGCGCCTTAACCGCCGGCAAAAGCCGCAAGGAGGCCATCTACGCAGCCTACGACCGCTTCTATCGGGGCGACATCGCCCGGGAGCTGGTGCGCGGCTGCCAGGAACAGGGCGGCCTCATTACCCTCGAAGACCTCGACCGGTGGCGCGTCTACCTCGAGGAGCCCGTCATGACCACCTATAAAGGCATTGAAGTATACAAGCTCAACACCTGGGTGCAGGGCCCCGTCATGCTGCAAGCCCTCAATCTGCTTGAAAATACCGACCTCAAAAGCATGGGGTACAACTCTGCCCGATATATCCACACCCTGTATCAGGCCATGAACTTAGCCTTTGCCGACCGCGACTTCTACTACGGCGACCCCTACTTCCCGCCCGTCGAGCCCATCCGGGGGCTGCTTTCCAAAGACTATGCCCGACTGCGCGCCTCCCAGATGAACGCCCTGCGCAACGACCCCGATGCGCGGCCCGGCAATCCGTATCCCTTCCAGCCCGGCGACACCCTCAATCCATTCCTCGACATCCTGCGCAACTGGCGCAGCGCCGGCCCCGTCGACCCCAACCGCGGCACGGTTTTTTACGGCGGCACCAGTACTGTACAAGCCGCCGACGCCGGGGGCTGGGTGGTATCCATTACGCCCAGCGGCGGCTGGGTACCCGCCTGCATCGCCGGCCGCACCGGCGTAGGCCTGAGCCAACGCATGCAGAGTTTTGTGCTCTCGCCCGAAGAAAACCCCTACAACGTGCTGGCCCCCGGCAAGCGTCCCAGAGCTACCCTTACGCCCAGCTTGGCCCTCAAAGACGGCAAGCCTTTTCTCTCGTTTGCCGTTCAGGGCGGCGATAGCCAGGATCAAAACCTCCTCCAATTTTTTCTTAATGTAGTGGAATTCGACATGAACGTTCAGCAGGCCTGCGAAGC
>CAYOTJ010000031.1:9892-11716 GCA_964406855.1 uncultured Saprospiraceae bacterium | reverse complement strand
GAAGATACGCCCCCCTGGATACGCGCCGAGCTACAGCGCATGGGCTATCGCCTGCAAGCCGAAGCCCGCACTTCCGGGCCCATCAACGCCATCTATTTCGACTGGAAACACGGCTCCTTCTGGGGCGGGAGCAGCAACCACGGCGAAGACTACGGTATCTCCTGGTAGTTCATCTCGGAGGACGAAGCCGTCGGCTGCCCTTGAGCTTCCAACTGCTGCCGCACTTCTTCGTCCTTTTGCAACGCCGTAAAAAAGATTCGCTCCTTAAAGCTCTTGAAAAGGAATGAGCTGTTCGTGGCGGCGTAGCGGCATAACGAAAATTTTATGCTGGAACTTTATTCCGTTCTATATGGTTGAAAAATAAGGCCTTCAATTCGTCTGTACCCATAAAAATTACGCCGCTCAAAAAAAATTGAGCCCTATCTATTGCGGGAAACTAAAGGTCGCCTTATATTTGCACCGCTAATTAAACAACGGCACGCAAAAAGGCCTTGTTTGATGAAGCTGGAATAGACCTATGGTGTAACGGTAGCACTCCGGATTTTGGTTCCGTCTGTCTAGGTTCGAATCCTAGTAGGTCTACAAAAAAGCCGCAATAAGCTGATCGTCAGTTTTTTGCGGCTTTTTTTATTTTTCAGCCTATTGCGGGGCTCAAAAGCGAACTTCAAGCTTACCGCGCTTTATCAATGGCTAATGTGGCACGAGCGACTGTGGCGCAAATTGAACACGTGCGCCATGACTAAGCCAATGGAGCCGCTGTAAAGCAATAAGGTGGGCAGCAGGCTGTGCTCGCCCTCTAAAAAAATGCCCAAAGCAAAAAGACCTAAGGACGCCCACAGCCCTAAGCGTATCCCGAGGGTGTGGGCCCTGCGGGCCGACAGCCATACTGCGAGCAGCGCCAACACCAGGAAAACGTAATGCCAAATTGAGTTTTCGTTGTGGTGGTGCTCGTGTTCATATAAAGTAGCCCCGGCAATGAGCGGCTGCAGCGCCAGTAAGATGGGGCCGGCTGCGCAGTGGATCAGGCAGGCAATGGAGGCGGCAATGCCCAGCCAGTCTGATTTTTTGTCTTCTTCTTCCTTGGGCAGGCTCAAATTATTCATTCTGGATTTGAAATCTATTTATTGCAACGGTGTTGCAAATTTAAGGCAATTGTATTATTCTTGCAAGGGGAAAGCGGTAAATTTCCCGGATAAATGGAGCGAAGTTTGTTTTGATCAGTAAAGCAATGATTTATGAGTGTAAATTATTTTATATTTTTAGCGTTCTGCATCTCGCTAACCTTAGCGGGTTGCGGGGGAAGCGCCGATCCGGAAGCAGAGCGCCTGCTGGCCCAGGCTGCGGAACTGCACGAACAAGGGCTAAAATTAGAAGTCGAAGTTGCTTCTCAATTGGAGGAGTCGGCTACTGGCGCTATGGCAGACTCGCTATTGGCGCCCGCTTTGACCCACCTCAAAGCTACCCTCGCCTGGGTGCGCGAAAATCGGGTGGAGGTACCAGGCCACGAGCATCATCATCATGGCGACGGTCATGAGCACAACGATCACCATCACCATGCGCCGCCGGCATCGCTGAGCCCTGCCGATCAGGTGGTGCTACAGCAGGAGCTGCTGGATAGCCTTACCATCATTAGCAATCGGCTTCGGGAGTTAAAAGGCGGAAAATAGTTGTTGCTTTTCCTTGGATGGGCGTTATTTTAACATGGGTTTTATGAACCTCCGTCCGCATTTGGGCATTTTATAGTTCTCCAAGCCAAGATTTGTGCATCTTGACTTGCTCTTTTCTCGTCTGGCGGCGTTAAAAAGCCTCGCCATAGCTTAGGCT
>CAYOTJ010000031.1:0-9882 GCA_964406855.1 uncultured Saprospiraceae bacterium | reverse complement strand
TGCCTGGACAATGCTCACGCACAACGGAAAACAATACCATGTGGGCTTATACCACGGCGAGATAAGCGGCCATGTAGTTATTCACTCTGGTGGGAAAGTCATCATGGCTGATTTTTCGGTAACGGAGAGCCGCACGTATTCCTTTTTTTTAGAAGACGATCTTTGTGAAGTTCGGTTGGAAAAGGGCCCTGCCGGCTTTAGCTACGCTTGTATCATCAACAGGGAAGTGGATACGCCCCTCAACCGGGAGATTAAAAGCCGTGATCGCCGCTATTGGAAGCAGACACTCTGGTGGGGGGGTGGGAGTATGTTGCTCATTGCCATCATTTCTATTTTAGCCACACGCTGGCCTACGGCCACTCGGCTACAGGAGGAGATACTGCGCCTGAAGTACAGGGATGGTCGGGAGACGACGGCGACGCTCAGCTACGATGCAGGCAAGGGGAAGTGGGCGCTCGTTTATAATTCGTACTTTCGCCGGCATCAGGTAGAACTCGAATGGCCGCGCGATACGGTTACGCCTGCCGGTTGGCCTTTACAAAGCGGCGATGTGTTTTTGCTATATCATTCTGCCGATTTTCCCGAGCTTTTTTTTATTGATCTGGCCCAACCCGACGAGGTACAGATGGGGCGCTATCGGAGCGCTGCCGAGGCACGCCACTATGCGCTGCATCCTGAACTTAAACTACAGCAGATAAAGTGCGAAGTGTTGGCTGCCGAAAAGCTAAAAGGGGCTTATGGCTTGCGGTTGATTCACGAGCAGTCGGTTAAAAGGGGCGCGTATCAGGAAATAGTGCTGCTAAAGGCTTTTCAGGATGTTGTAAGAGATTGTGTGCCTTAAAATTGTGTGTTTTAAGATATGCGGTTGCCTTAAAGCGCAGTTCGCATACCTACCTGTAAGCCCATCACGAAGGGAAGGTGGCGCAGCGCATACGCCTCGGTCGTCAGCGAGCGATGTGATTTTTGTATAAAAGCTTCGGCAATAAGACTTTGCCTGCCGTTGAAGTGATAGGCCATAGATACGGCGCCATACCAGCTAAGGCCTGCTTTGGCGCGGTAGGCGGGTAGTACCTGGGTTTCGCCTACCTGCCCAAAGTAGTTGGGCTGATTGGTTTCAGGGGCCAGCATTTCCCCTTCGGCATTAAAGAGCAGGTTGATGACGGGGCCTACCATAAAGCCGGCCCGGAGTTTGCCGCATTTTCCTTCATAACCGGCCAGCAGGGGCACATTAATCCATTGGTAGCGGTTGGCGGTATTGTGCAGATAAGGCGAGTAAGTGGTGTCGGCGCCTGTAACCTCTCCGTTAGGGCCTACCCGTGGCATGATGTGTATCTCCAACACATCGGGATTTTCATACTGGAAGCGGCTGTTGAGTTGCAGGTATTGTACGCCGGCCCGCACCCTCAGCCCGAAGGGTAGGGCTGCCAATGCGCGGATTTCAGCGGCATAAGATATTCGCTCCCGCTCAGTTGTTTTTCGCTTTTGCAGATAGCCGTCTAATTCCTGATCGCGCAGGCTAAAGCCCGGATGTGCGATGGCTGCGCCTCCTAAGGCCTCAATAGCCCACATCCAGGTTTGCCTGCGGAAGTTGACGCAGGCTGTGGGCTTGGTCATAGGGCGCCATACCGGGAGCTTAGACAGATGGCTCGGCGGCTGCACCTGCGGCAATTGTGGCAGGGCGCGCATGTTGGCCCTGAGGTGGGGGCCCGAAAGTCGGTATTCCGAGGGGTCGGCGGCCTGAGATGGCGCGGGGTAGCTGGTTTCCTGCGTTTCTACTGATGGCATGACGCCTGCTGCTTCGAGGATGGGTTCATTAATGGTTTCCGCTTCTTCCACGGCTGTCCAACCTTCAAGGGTTAGCGGCGCAGGGCAAGGCGCCTGTGGGGCGGTTGTTGAGGCAGTGGTTTCTCCTCCGGGCGCATAGCTCTCGTCAAAGTCGGTGATCGCTATGGGGGTGGGCATCGAAGGCGTAGCGCTAAAACTGGCTACAGCAGGGGCCGTTCGAGCGGTTGTAGCGGCGATTGTGCCATAATAAGGCGGCGCAGGGCTTCCAACAGGTTGATCGGTTGGAAGAGGAGTATTCAGCCGGGATGAGTTGCGGGTAGTGTGTTGGAGCGTAATCGTGGCTTCGTCCAACGGAGCTCCAGACTGCGGCGCAGGGTTGCCGGACTGCACCGAATCGGTGGCGGTAGTAGTAGTGCGAATAGGAAAAGCATCAAGCGGACTATCGGATGCAGGGGATGCGCTACTCGCAAACTGATAAGCCATGATACTCAGTAATGCTAAACTGAGGCCTCCGGTGAGCCAGCCCAACTGACGCAGTCGTCGGCGGCGCTTCTGCCGCGCCTCAATTTTATCCCACATGGACATGGGCGCGCCGGAGTCGTAGCCGACTAAGCGGCTTTTGAAAAAATCATCGATGGGGTGGCGTTGGCTCATACGGCAATGCGTTGTATGGCTTTTAGCTGAGCCTGGAGAAAACTCCGGGCTTTTGCCAGCTGTGAACGTGATGTACTTTCCTGTATGCCCAGCATCTCTCCAATTTCCTTGTGGCTGAAACCTTCAATGGCATAGAGGTTGAACACTACGCGGTAACCATCTGGAAGTCGGGCGATTAATGCCAGCAATTCTTCTTCGCCCAATTGGGCGTACACCTGTGGATCTTCGCCCGGATCGGGCGCTTGGTCCAGAGGTGTTTGTTCTTGTGTAAACTGCTTGCGTTGATAGAGTTTCAGGGCGGTATTGACCACAATCCGGCGCATCCACCCCTCAAAGGATCCTTTGGACTGGAATTCGCCGATGTGTTCAAATATTTTGATGAAGGCTTCCTGGAGAATATCTTCCGCTTCGGCAGGGTGGCGAGCATAGCGCAAGCAAACCGTCAGAAGGCGGCCAGCGTAGCGCTCGAAGACCAGTCGTTGGCACTGAGGGTCTTCGCGTAAACATCCTTGTATGATGTCATAGTCGCTCATCGGCATTTAACCCACCGAAGTGCAAAGTCTCCGGTATAGTGATACAATAAGTACGGCTATCGCTGCCTGTGGGCAATAAAAATCTTCGTCAAAATATCCGTCAAGGTACGACGATTTTACTAACGGTGTACCGCTTAACGCAGAATTTATACATTTACAACGCTTTTTTGTGCCGTTTGATGTCCGGGGGTTCAAAAAAACGGGCATACTAAACATCCCCCCGGCCGCTTGCGTTTACGGAGGTACGAACTTATATGATAGACATAAACAAAATGACATTTTTACCATGAGATTTATCTTCTTTGCCTTAGGGCTTTCCTTTGCCGCATGGCTTGGCGCTCAAACTGCATTTCAGTCGCCAACCCAGTACTTCGATTTTTTTCAGCAGACCCATACGGCTGTTGTGACAAAAAACATGGATTACATCCAACATGCCGTACATAGCGACGACCTGCCGGCCATATTGCGCAAGCGTCAGGAACTACTCAGGGGCATTGATGTTGCGGCGCAAAAGATCGCCGCGCTACAGCCCTACCCTCAGGATGCGGGTATGCGGCAGGAGATGCTGGATATTCTGGCTTTTTACCGGGCTATTTTCGCCACGGAGTTTCAGGAAGTAGAGTTGATGAAGCAAAACAGCAGCGAGTCGTTTGAAGCTATGGAGCGCTATCTCTTCGCCCAGGATGCTGCCGAATTAAAACTGGCGCAGGCCGGAGCGCGCTTCTTAGTGGCTCAGCGCAATTTTGCCAGGACTAACGGCATTCAATTGCTCGAAGGCGCTCCCGACCCCGAAGCCGAACAATTGCGCAAACTCAACGCCTACCAGCGCGCCATTTATTTAGCAGGCTTTCGTGCAGGTAAGCTCGATGCCAATTTTCAGGATGCCCTCCGGCAGGGCGCCGAGCGCGTTGCTCTGGAGTCTCTGCGGCTTCAGTTGGAGAATGCCGTAAAGGAAGAATTGGCCAAACTGCGCAACATGCCGGCTTTTAATGGAAACACCGGCTATCGGGATGCTACCATTCGCCAGCTTGAACTCCTGCTCGAATTGGCCGCGCAGAATTACCCGGCTATGATTAAAGTGGCGGCTAAAGGGGCTTCTTCGCCTACGCAGGAAGACGTTGACGCCTATAATGCCGGCGTTCAGAAGGTGAATACGGATATGAACGCCCGCATCGAACAGGTCAATCAGGCCATGATCGAGCTCATGCGCCAGAATGTACCTAAGCCCAGCGTTCGCGGAACCAAAGAAATTTGATTTTTTTTTCAATATTAAATTGCTTCATTCAAGCGAATGTATTACTTTTGTATTCGCTTGAATGCTTTATGGTTCTCCAAGCTGAGATTTGTAAATTTTGACTTGGAGGATCACAGTCATCCCATCTGCCTTAGCAATTACCCCGTTGGTGTGTTACAGATTGCCCCAACCCGGCAATGCTGTTTGTATTTATGTTTTGCTCCCTGCGTTAGCAGGACGCAAAGGGTAACATCGTTTGCGATAAACTACTTTGGAAATCTTTTGAATTTGGCGCACTATAAAAATAGCTGTTTGTTAGCGCTTTTGGCGTTGGCGAAGAGCTGATGGTTATTGGTGTGTTTTGTTGCATATCACACAAAAGCACAAAACTACGATGAAGATTTGGTCTGCCACTTTAGGGGGATTGCTGTGTTTGTATTGTACGCTAACCCATGCTCAAACCCAACACCCCGTTTTTTTACATCGTACCGAGCCGACGTGGCTCACGCCGGTCTACGCAAATGCAAGAAGCCTGACGCCCTGGCCTCAAAACAATTGCGTCGATGACAAGTGCTACGCCATTATACAGTTTGATGGCATTCCCGACGCGCAAACCTTACAGGAACTGACCGCCTTGGGGATACAGCTCTACGATTTTATTCCCGATTTTGCTTATTTAGCCAGCCTTGATGCCACCACTTCCGAGGTGCAACTGCCTGCGTTGGTCGTGGGCATTGGGGAGGTTAGGCCGGAATACAAGCGATCTCCGCTGCCCGTTGGCTGGGCTTCCACAGAGGCTGACGGCGTATACAAATACCTCATTTTACCTTTTCGCGGGTTCGGCGCCCAGGCGCTTTATCAGCAACTCCAACTACTGGGCTATACAACCGTCAATCTTGATACCATTGGCGTTTATGCCCGACTGTCGGAAGAAGAGCTCACAGAGGTGCTGGAGCATCCCGGCGTCATGTATGCAGAGCCTATTGATCTTCCGTCTATACCCGAGGGTAATGCAGGCAGGTCTTCCATTGGAATCAATGCCATCAACCGGGGTCCGGGCGCCGGATACGATGGCCAAAATGTAACCATCGGCATTGCTGACGATGGGCGTTTGCTCCATCTGGACTTTAAAGGACGGGTCATCGATCTCACGGTGGCAGGCGCCGGCAATAATCATGGCGAAATGACGGCCGGTATGGCTATGGGCGCCGGCAACCTGAATCCCTGGGCTATGGGTGGCGCTCCCGGCGCCCGGCTCGTGCTCACCGATATTGCCAACTATGATCACCTTGCCAATGCGCCGTCGTACCTCAGCCAATACGGCATGGTCATTACCTCTACTTCCTATGGCGAGGGCTGTGGCGGCGTCTATTCCCTGCCGGCGCAGCAACTTGATCTTCAGGTCATGAACTACCCCGTATTTTTTCACGTGTTCTCTGCGGGCAATAGCAGCATGGATGCCTGCCCTACCGTGTATGGTTCGCTGACAACCGCCGATGGCGCGCGGTTTGGCAACATAACCGGCGGTCGTAAAGCCGCGAAAAACGTGCTCACCGTAGGCAACCTGATGCATACCGATTTACTTCGCTCTACCAGCAGCAGGGGCCCCACTGCCGATGGCCGCGTTAAGCCAGATATGTGTGCGCAAGGGCAAGGTTCTTTGGCGCCGGATGAAAACAACGGCTATCGCCAGAGCAGCGGCACGTCGGCAGCAGCGCCTATGGTGGCTGGCGGTATCGCAGGCCTTTACCAATATTACCGCCAGGCCAATGATGGTCAGGATCCCAGTTCTGCGCTCATCAAGGGAATCCTTCTGAATACTGCCGACGATCTGGGGCAGCCCGGTCCCGATTTTTATTATGGCTGGGGGAAAACCAACTTTCCACGGGCATTGCAATGCCTGCAAAGTGGGCGCTATTTGTCTGGGTCGCTCGTGTCGGGCGCTCAGGCAGTGCATCCGCTCACCGTTCAGTCGGGTGTGAAGGAATTGCGCGTTATGCTTTATTGGCACGACAAACCCGGCTCGCCTTTAGCTTCCAAAACCCTGGTCAACGACCTCGATCTCAGGCTGCTTACGCCGGCCGGACAACAACTATTGCCCTGGTCGCCCAGCACAGCGCCTTTTGCCGACAGCTTGGGGAGCCCGGCCGTTCCGCGCACCGACAGGGTCAACAACGTGGAGCAAGTGCGGGTGCTGAATCCTGCTGCGGGCGCCTATAACGTGCAAATATCCGGCTATCAGATTCCGCAGGGGGCCCAGTCTTATTACATCGTCTACGAGTTTGTAATGGACGACCTGAGCATCACTTACCCGTTAGCTAATGAGGCAATCCTATCTGGCGAAACCTGCATAGTGCGCTGGGATGCGCCTGCTCAGGGCGGGACGTTTATTCTGGAAAGTTCGCTCAATGGCGGCGCTTCCTGGCAGGCGATCGCAGCGAATATTCCGGCTAACCAGCGCTATTTTGAGTGGAATGTGCCTGTGGGTTCTTACGATCAGGCGGCATTGCGTTTGCGGAGGGGCACGCTATCGGATGTTAAAACCGGTCTTGTGGCAAGCCCTGCGCCCCAGTTTAATGTTCAGTACCATAGTGCGAGTCAGGCTCGAATTTTATGGACGCCTATAGCCGGCGCCATTGGCTATGAGGTTTTTGCAATGGGAACCCAGTATATGGAACCGATAGGTACGACGCAACAGTCGGAATGGTTGATGCCAGCCAGCCTAGGTACGACATACTGGATAAGCGTGAGGGCTATTTTCCCCTCCGGCAAGAGGGGCCCCAGGGCTGTCGCCCAATCTTATATCCATCAGGGTTGTGGCTACAATATGACGCTCGTATTGAATTTTGACCAATACCCCGGCGAAACCAGTTGGCGCATTCGGGCCGCTGACGGCGCAATGCTGGCTTCCGGGGGGCCTTATGCTTCCCAGGCGCCCTATTCTCAGCAGGTGATCAGTTTTTGCCTGCCTGCTGGTTGCTTTGACTTTATCATAGCCGACGCCTATGGGGATGGAATATGTTGTAATAATGGCAACGGGTCTTTTGCGCTGATAGGCCCTGTGGGAGAAATTATCGCTTCGGGTGGCGCTTTTGGGGCATTGTCAAACTATAGCTTCTGCACGCAGGAGGAGTCGCCGCTTCAAATTGTCTCTACCGGCTCTGGAATGGCCCGCTGTGCCGAACGTCAGGATGGTTGGGCTTCAGTAACCGCCGGCGGAGGCACGGGGACCTACACCTATCACTGGAGCAATGGGATGATGGGTAGCTATGTTTCCGGCCTTGCCTCCGGAACTTATAGCGTTACGGTTACAGATGGCCTGGCCTCGGTTTCAACAACCATTGTCGTAACGGCGCCTTCCGCTTTGTCTTATACCCTTTCTTCTTTGAATGCCAATTGTTCAAATGGCATGCTTTCCGTTGTGCCTTCAGGCGGCACGGCGCCTTATCAGTTGTATTGGCAGACCGGGCAAACGGGCAATACGATATCCGGGTTGGCGGCCGGAACGTATGGCTTTACCCTCACGGATGCCTATGGCTGCACACTGCCGGCAGTAGGGGCTGTGGCGCAAGGCGAACCCTTGTCTTTCCAGGCCAATGTGCTGCAGCCTTCCTGCGCGCAATTGGCTAACGGGGCCATTGCCGTACAGGTTAGCGGCGGCCAGGCGCCTTATACTTATGCCTGGAATAATGGCTCAACTTTGCATACTATTGCTAATCTTGCGCCCGGAGGGTATGCCCTGACGGTATACGATAGCCGCGGTTGCCAGGCTCATCGGAGCTTTGCCATAGAAGCGCCCCCTGTGTTGAGTATAGTTCTTGCCGGAGCAGACGCTTCTCCGTTTCAGGGAGGCAGCATCGTCTCAACCGTATCAGGAGGCTCGGCCCCTTATGTTTATGCCTGGAGCAATGGCAGCACTGCGCCCCAGTTGAGCAATCTGGCGCCCGGTAGTTACGGGCTCACCGTAACCGACAACAATGGCTGTACAGCCGTGGCCACCCGAAGCATTGTTATGGTTGGTACCCCAGCGTTTTGCGAGTCGAGGGGCGCCAGTACTTCCTTTGAATGGATACAGAAAGTGAAGGTCAACAACAACGAAGTGATAAGCGGCAATAACGGCGGCTACGGGAACTACCTGAACCTGACCTTTATCCTTCAAAAGGGAGTGCCTGCTCAGATAGAGCTTACTCCGGGTTATGCCAGCCAGGCCTATAATGAACACTGGCGCGTATTCATCGACTACAATCAGGATGGCGACTTTTTAGATGCCGACGAGACGGTAGTCACAGGCGGCCCCAGTAACCAAACGATCGTACGCCTGTTTACTCCGCCCAATAGCGCCGCTACCGGCTACACGCGTATGCGCATATCCATGCAATATGGCGGCGCCCCCTCTGCTTGCGGCAATTTAGGCTACGGCGAAGTAGAAGACTATACCGTATTCATTCAGCCTATGCAAACCAACCTGCAAAGCCCCATGCCCATAGGGGGAGGAGTTGAAGCAGATTCGGAAAACATCTGGCAACTATGGCCTAACCCGGTTACAGGCGAGGCGGTTGTGAACATTCGCGGATTCAGGTCAACGCCATTTAAGCCGCTCGAATGGAAAGTGTACAGTGCCGCAGGACAATGGGTATTAAGCGGTCGCGCCTGTGGCCATGCCGAAATTTGTGATTATCAAATCGATGCGGCTATGTTACCGGATGGGGTTTACTGGATTGAGCTAACGGAGGAAAACAAACCCATATCGCTGCTCAGGTTTATCCGAAAGAGGTGATTTAATATTTTGTCATTTAGAAGTTTATAAAGGCTTGGCCGCTCCTGCTTACAGGGGCGGCCAAGCTGTTTTAAGACTGGATCAACTGGCTGTTAACGCTGCTATGGTTGTCACAAAATGCTCGATTTGATCCAGCAATACAACATTAAAAGAATGATGTTTGTAAAGAACACAAAACACTACTGAAAACACATCTTCAGCGATTTTCGGGCCCACTGCTTTACTCCGGCGGGTATTTCGATTAATCGCTCAACTTCAAGGGAAAAACAGTTTGGTCTGTACGTGCTTACTTCAGGGATGGCTCTGAATGTGTTATTTTGTTTTGCAAGGGGGGCTTTCAGAGAACCAAACTACCCAAACAAGCATGAAAAAATTACAATCCCCGTCCTTGTGGTTGGTATTACCTTCCATTCTTTTTAGCCTTGTTTTGCAAAGCCAGTCGGCGCGTACCACTTACCTCTATCTTCATGGGGGAGTGGCGGTTATACAGCCCGATGCCAAAGACAAAATCCCTGTCTGGCCGCTCAATCAGTGTTTTGAAGGCTATTGTTACGCCATCGTTCAATTTGAACAACTGCCCAATCTGGCTACCCGCGAAAGCTGGGCTGCTCGCTATGGCTTGCAACTCCACGAATTTATACCCGATAAAGCCTACTTAGCCAGTCTGCCGTCGGAGGGCGAATTGGATGACGACCTGCCTTTGCGCGCCATCCTGCCCATTGAGCCGCATTTCAAACAATCCGGCGCTATGCTCGACCAAGGCGGCCGCCGGGCTGATGGTCGTTACGAAGTTGTGGTAGCGCCTATGCCGGGCATTGCTTCTGCCCAAGCGGCGGCGCAACTGAAAAAGGAGGGCTGGAGCGTATCCGCTCTTGAGCCGCACACCCTGCGGTTGTGGA
>CAYOTJ010000030.1:8194-14451 GCA_964406855.1 uncultured Saprospiraceae bacterium | reverse complement strand
TCGGCCCTGCGGGCTGCCTCCCTGAGGTCGGCCCTACTCCGCATCGCTAGGCCGGCATCATCCTCCGGCAGAGGGTGGGGGGCGCTAATTTTTACGCAGCCGAAACTTTTTATTTACGCAAGGCGTTAATACCTTTGCAAAACGGCTAAAAGTAGCTGTTCTTAACCGGGGACGTACTGGTATCGACAGGATCGTTTACGGGTTAGTAAGCATGTCGGAGCTTGATGATGGGCTCCGTTATCAAATTGTCATCGACTCTTAAATGGCAATACTCAGTATGCCATGGCTGCCTAGTTCTAGGAATTAGTACGCCATTGTACGCGACGCCCGCGTGTCGGCCTCAGGTCCTACACGCACTGCGCTAGCCTGTCAGCGCCCTGTGTCCGTGCATCAACCAAACAAACAGGCTAGGTAACGCTGGTGGCCCGCCGGATGTTATCGAAATTTTGGGCTGGACTGGTGGTACGGGTTGGTTGTTGCGCCTACCCATCGGTTGACATCCAAAGCAATAGCTAAGCATGTAGAAAGCTAGGTCGTACTTTCTCTGGACGCGAGTTCGACTCTCGCCGTCTCCACTTAGTTTACAACACGGAGTCAGAGCATTTGCCCTGACTCCGTTTTTTATTAAGGCCTTTATCGGGCCACCACTAACTTACCCGTAGCCAACTGCCGGCCATCGGCCGACTGCCAGCGATAAGCATAGAAGCCTGCCGGCAGGGGCGATACATCCAATGGGCTGCTGCCGCCCAGCAGGGCCGTCATCACCAACCGGCCATCGATGGAAAAGAGCTGTAGCTCGCCCGCCTGATCGTTGGGGGTTTCCACTACTACCCACTGGGTGGCGGGCTGGGGGTATAAAAACAACTCCACCGTTTCGCGGGGCTCGGGCCGGGCGTTCACCAAAGGCGCCGGACCGCAAAGCTCCAACTGCCAGTTGCTGAGCTGTCCATCTTCGCCCCCATCGTACAGGAAAAGCCGCCAGGTGCCCTGAGCATTTATGCCATCGTACAATGACAACGGCAGCGCCGGCCGGAAGGTAGCGCCGTTGTTGTAGGGACAGGGAATATTGGCCTGGGTAGCTTCGTCGTCAAGACTGAAGTTGAAGGCGCCCTGGCTTTGGCAGGAGCCGTCGGGCAGCAGGGTGTAGTAGGGCACGTTGGGACCGTTAAGTCGGAAGCCCAACTCGCCCAGCGGGCCGTCGTACGTGCCTTGTACATTGCGCAGGTTTACGTCCCGCACTACAAAGTTATCGGGCACTTCCACCCGGCTAATGATAAACGTAAGAGAAGTAAATACCACCGGCAGCACCGTCGGGTTATAAGTGCGGCATAAGATGCGCTCCGTGGAGAAAGAGCGCACTTCGGAGTAAGGGCCGGGGCCGCATACCGGGCTTATGCTGCGCACCCGCCAGAAGTAGGTGGTGCTGTCGTTGAAGTCAAAAGCAGGGGTAAACGTCGTATCCGTCAGGTTGCTAACGGCTGCAAATAGCTCTGCAAAATCCGGGTCGGTAGCGATTTCTATCTCATAGCCCGGCGAAAGCGGGGCGCTTTCCCAAACTAAGGTCGTTCGAATCGGCACTTCCTGGGCTTCGCTGATGGGTTCAATGAGAGCGGGCGGCTCGGGAAGCCCCGTTTGCACTTGCAACAGCAGCCGTATGGTGTCGGCGAGGGTATCGCTTTGGGCCAGCAACACCAGCTCGTAGGCGCCGGAAGCCAGGCTGCCGGTGCCGGAAAACAACAACTCAACGGCCCCGGGCAGTTGCACCGCTTGTGCGGGCAGATTGGCTTCCAGCCCCTCGGGCAGGGAGATGGCGCTCAGTGCAGCGCTGTCGGGGTAGCCGCCTAAATTGGCTAAGTAGAGGGTATAGGGGGCGTCGTTGGGGGCGCATACATAAGCCAGCGCACTTAGGGGCGTTATGGCTAAGGTGGGGCCGGCAGCCGTATCGATGGCAATATTGGTATTGTTGATGTCGAAGAAGACATGGCCGACGCCCTTTACTTTTACGCGAAACTGGTTGCCCGCCAGGGTGTCGGGGATTTGTACAATGGCGCTGCCGCTGTTCGGAGCCTGGCCCAGCACATAGGGATAAGTAAAACCCCCATCGGCCGAAAGGCTGATGACGACGCTGTCGGCGCCCACGGGCGCCTGATCGGTATTGGCTACATCCCAGTGGATGGTTTGGAAGCTGCCTGCCAGCCAGATTTCGGGGGCGTTGGCGGTTTGCACCACAAAAGGGCCGGCCTGTTCGGTAGCCTGCAATTGTACTTCCTCCCAGCTTACGCCGCCGCCGCCGGGGTTGTTGTCGCGCACCACAGCCCGGAAGGTAAGGTTGCGGGTGTAGGCAGGCAGTACTTCGTTGGGGGAGGAAATGTTGTTGACTAAGTCTTGCAGGCGCGGGAATACCCGCACCGGGTTATTGGAAGGCCTGAAGATGCGGAAGCTGGGAGCTGTGCCTTGTGGGTTGCCGAGGGGAGTGACAGGCCCCAGATTGTATTGGTCCCAACTGTAGGTGAGGCTGTCGTTTTCAGCATCGATGGCCACAACACCCAACTCGAAGGGGGTAGAAATGGGAATAAAAAGCCCCGCAGGCGGCATTTCCGCTATGGTAGGCGGGGTGTTGAAGGTGCTGTCGGTTTCGGCGCAGTTGTTGCCATTGCCAAAGTAGGCGAAGTTGGTCATCTCCGCTAAGCTGACGACGTGGAAGAGATCGTCGCTGTTGAGGGCTACATTGTTGCTGCCGCACAGGCCGGCATAGCCCATGATGGAGGTGCCGCTGCCGGGTTCAAAAGCGGTATTGGTATTCATATTCTGGCAGTTGCCCATAGTGTGGTTGGCCCCAAACTGGTGTCCCATCTCATGGGCTACATAGTCGACGTCGAAAAAGTCGCCTTCCGGGGGCGAGCCGGAGGTGAAACCGCGGGCTTTGCGGGTTGTGCTGCATACGGCGCCAAGGTTGGCTACACCGCCGCCGCCCACATGGAAGACATGGCCGATGTCGTAGTTCTCATTGCCGATCTCCTGGTCGGCAGCGCCTTGGTTTTGGTTCATGATCTGGCCATCGCTGCCGCTGAAGGGGTCGGTGGCGGCATTGGTGTAAACCACGCGGTGGTTGCTGTCTACCAGAATCATGCGCACGGCTATGTCGCGTTCGTAGATGCCGTTTACGCGGTTCATCGTAGTAACAATAGCGGCCATAGCGCCTTCTACGGTTCCGCCGTGGTGTTGGGTGTATTCGCCGGTGGCGGAAACGGCCAAGCGGTAGGTGCGCAGCACGTCGCCGATGGGGTAGGGGGCTCGGGGCGTTCCTCCGGGCATGAAGTTGGCGTCTTCTACCTCGCAGTGGAAATCAAGCATGGGTTGGCGGCTGTGCTTCCAGAATACGGCATAGCTTTGGTCGGCCTGGGGCTCGATGAACCAACTGCCCTCGGGGCTGAGGATCATGGCGCGAAAGCCGCGGGGGCTGAGATCGCAGCGCAGGATGGAGCGCCCGTCAAGACTTTTGCCCGCGAAGGTGCGCAGTTGTGGAAACTGCCGGGCAAGGCCTTCGGCCATCACGGGAGTTTGCCAGAAAGTGAAGGTTTGAACGCCTTGGTCGGGGGTAGGCAATTCTACGCGAGGCAATTGATCGGCCTGAAGGCGAGCCGATTCGTGGGGCGCCTGGGCTAATTTGGCTTCGAGGCGGAGGTATTGTAGTTGGTAGCGCCCTGCTTCGGGGGCCGGCGTCCAGAAAGATTGGGCGCGGGCCGTTTGGGCGCAGGTCACTTGGACAAGGAGCAGCAGCGCGAGCAGCTTGACGGTTTTTAACGACATACGTTTAGCTTAGTGTGTGATGTAGTGCGTGGATAAGCGCTTGTTCGAGAAGATGATCATCTTGTTTCAAACAAGCCCTGAATAAACCGCTAAGGTCGGGTTTTGCTCATGGGAAGCCCCTGCTAAGTAGGGTAATTGTCGGTGAGGAAACGGATTTTCACAGGGCATGCTGTTTTTAGGAGGATAGCGCCCGCACCAGCTGCCCGGAGGGCGCCAACGAGAGGAGGCAGGGCTTTGCCCCGAGCGATGAGCGAGGGCTTTTACCCGGAAGGCCGGAGCAACTACCCACGATAAGGCCTTGGTTATTCGGCCCCCGCAATGACTACCTTGAGCCAGTGGTTATGATCGGGGGTGCTGACGCGCCAAAAATAAACACCTGGAAGTAAGTTGCTTAGGTCTATGTCTGTGATGGATGCATTGCCCACTGTACCGCTAAACGCCAAGCGGCCTGCCGCATCAAAAATGAGAAGCCGGGCCATGGGCGGCGGCGTTTGTCGCCATTGCAGATAGGCGCGTTTGCCCGCCGGATTGGGGTATACGATGAAGGGATTGATGGGGGCTGGCCCAGGGTCGGCGGCCCCTACGAGCAGGGTAGCTTCCTGAGCGACACAGTCGTTGTCGTCGAGGACGGTGACGCTGTAGGCGCCGCTGCCCGGAGCTATGATGTCGGGGGTTTGCTCCTCCGTCGACCAGTTGTAGTAATAAGGGGGGGTGCCACCGCTGGCAGAGGCGGCGAGGTTAGGGCTGCCGGGAGGAATATTGATGATGGATACCACCAACAACTCTGGCTCGCTGACGTTGAAGTCGCGCATGCGCACGCAGCCATTGTGGTCGGTAATAACTACGTTATAGTTGCCCGGGCCAAGGTCGGTGAGGGAAGGCCCCTGGGCGGAGGGCAGAAGCTGGCCATTGCGGCGCCAGGTGAAACCATAGGGGGTGCCGCCGCCAAATACACCGAGGAGGATATAGCCATCATTGGCGCCGTAGCAACTGACATCTTCTTTTTCGCTGTTGATGACTAATGCAGTAGCTGGCTGAGTGACGAAGATAGGGGGAAAGATGCGGCGACAGGTATCACTGTCGGTAACGGTGATTTCGTAGAAGCCGGCAGGAATGTTGAAGATATCTTCGGTATCCCGCCCATTCGACCAGGCATACTGGTAAGGAGGCGCGCCGCCTACGATGGTGAGCTCAATGGCGCCCGTGGCCTCCGAGCGGCAGGCCGGCGTGGTGATGACCGTGAGGCTGTCGACGATTTCGATGAGGGTGCTGAGGGTGTTGATGGAAGAGTCGGTAAGCGCGGCCATGCACCCCCGGTTGTCATTGACCCACAGGGTATAGACGTCGTCGCGGGCAAAGCGAAGGTCTTCCTCGCGGGATACCGTATCGGCAGCGCCATTGACCCAGGCAAATTGGTAAGGCTGTACCCCGCCCTGAACGGTAACGGAAATGCGGCCGTCGGCGCCGCCAAAGCAGCGTACATCCTGTACGGCATCGCGGGTGATGACGAGGGGCAAAGGCTGGGTAGCAGGGGCTTCGGCCTCTACCATGCAGCCGGTATTGAGGTCGGTGATGGTGACGCTGTAACTGTCGCTATGCGGCAGACCGGAGAGGGTGTACGAGTGGCCCGCAACACTATCGATGAGGCCGTCGGAGAAGTGGAAGCGATACAACCCCGAGCCGCCGGCGATACCGGCTGTGACGCGGGCATCGCGGCTGCCAAAACAAGTGACGGGGCTTATTTCAAAGGTGGTGAGCGCTATGGCGGGAACGCTGTTGCGCACTTTTATCGCGCCGGCCTGGGTTTGGCAGCCGTTGGCGTCGGTGAGGGTGATGTAGTAGTCGCCGGGCAGAGGATCAGTAAGCACAGGATCTTCACTGCCGTTGATCCAGTAATAATGATAAGGGGGCGTACCGCCATTGGCGTTAGCACTAAGCAGGGTGGGGGCGCCGAAGACACAGCTTTGCCCCTCGGTGAGGTTGAGTTCAACCAACATCTGAGGGGGCTGGGTGATGGTGAAGACGGTGTCTTTAAAGCATCCTTTGCTATCCTGGGCTACCAATCGGTAGGGGCCTGCGGGCAACCCCTCGATGAGGGGGAGGGTCACGCCTTGCCCGACCCATTGATAGCCATAAGGCGGCGTACCGCCGCTGAGGGCTACTTCTATGGCGCCCTGCGCCTGACCGGCACAGTCGTTGGCACTGATTTCCAGTGTGCTCAACTTGAGAACGGATGGGTAATGCATAAAGAAACTGTCGGTTGTCAGCTTGCAGCCTTGACCGTCGGACAGGGTGAGTTGGTAGGTGCCCGGGGCAAGCCCGCTGCGCTGAGCCTGGGTGTTGCCGTCGTTCCAGAGGTAGGCAATTGGGGCAATACCGCTGCTTTGAGTGAGAACGGTGCTGATGATGCCGTCGTTGATGCCAAAACAAGAGGGCTGGGCGCTGGC
>CAYOTJ010000030.1:6939-8184 GCA_964406855.1 uncultured Saprospiraceae bacterium | reverse complement strand
CAGTTGGAATACCTGGGGGGCGCTGAGGCTAAGCGTGGTATCGAGGGTGCAACCCTGACCATCGGTAACGGTGATGGGGTAGCTGCCAGCCCCAAGATTATTGCGGGTAGCGCCAATGAAGCCGTCGGCCCATCGGATTTGGTAAGGGGTAAACCCGCCTTGGGCCACAATCTGCAAACGGCCATCGGTACGGCCCTGGCATAGCGGCGATGTAGGCGTAACGGTAAGGCGTATGCGGGTGGCTGCCTGTAAGTGCGTTACGATGGGTTGAGAGCTGCAGCCGCGCTGATCCCGAGCCTCAATGGTATATTCTCCTTCGGATAGCTGATCCCGGAAATTATCGAAATAGGGCACGCCGTCCCAATAGTACTGATAAGGGGGCGTACCGCCCTGTGTTTGCAGTTCAATGATGCCGTCGGCGGCGCTGGGGCATAGCGGCGGCGAGCTGCTGAGCGTGGAGACCACCAATTGAGAGGGTTCAAGCACCACTATGGTTTGGGTAGCTGTGCAGCCCTTGCTATCGGTTAGGGTCACGTCATAGGCCCCGGTACTCAGTCCGGTGCGCAGTGATTGAGTGCTGCCATTGTCCCAATTGAAGTGATAAGGGCCCGTACCGCCAACGCCTCGTAGCGAAAGGATGCCGTCGGCTGTGCCAAAGCAACTGGGCGGTATGAGCGTATCGGTTTCAATGATGAGGGGAGGGGCGGTACTCAGGGTGTTTTCAGCGATGAGCATACAACCATTGGCGTCGGTGATGCTGACAGCATAGACGCCGGCGCCGATATTGGGTAGCCATCCGTCCTGCCCGCCGGAAGCCGACCATTGAAAGAGGTAGGGCTGCACGCCGCCAAAGACCAAGGCTTCCAGAGAGCCGTCGTTCTGGCCGGGGCAGGAGGGGTGCGTAGGTTTGAGCGTGGCGCCCAGCGGGTCGGGGGCGGCGAGGGTGAAACGCTCAATGGAGGTGCAGGCGCCATTGGTGATCGTAACCTGGTAAATGCCGGCAGCCAAATTTTCTAAGCAGGGCGTGTCGGCGCCAGTACTCCAGGTATACTGAAGGTTGGAGCTGCCGCTTACGGCAAGGCAAATGGAGCCATCGTCGAAGCCAAAACAGGAGGGCTGATTTACTTCGTGCTCGCCCAGCAAAAATCCCGGCCCTTGTACGCGGATGTTGCGCAGCCTGGCCTCACAGCCCTGAGGCGAGGCGTCGGTGAGCGTAATGTGGTAAGCGCCCTGGCGAAGCTGGGT
>CAYOTJ010000030.1:2478-6929 GCA_964406855.1 uncultured Saprospiraceae bacterium | reverse complement strand
GCTGGGTGAGGCGCAGGGTGTCGGGGCCAAAACTGCCGCTGCCGCTATCGCCGTTGGTACTGGTCCAACTATACTGGAAAGGAGGAAGCCCGTTGAGGGGCACTACGGTGATCTGGCCGTCGGCGCCGTTGCACTCGCTAACGGCGCGGGTAGATATGCGTATGGAGTCGATGCTGTTGGTGGTCAGCACTTGCACCGTATCAAGGGTCTGGCAGCCGTCGGCGTCGGTTACTTGCAAAGGAAACTGCTGCAGTGTTCCGGCCTGGGCCGAGGCTGCCACTTGCTGGAAAGGCGTCGTAATGCCGTTGCTCCACAAAAATGTATAGCCTCCGGCGCTGCCGCCGGCGCTCGCTTGAATCCAACCTACGGATTCGCGGCATAATGAGAAGGAATCTGCAGGCAGAAAGTTAAGCACCGGAGCGGGCTTAAGGACTATATCCACCTGGCCTTCATCCGTGCAACCTTCCTGGCTGCTGAGTAGAAAGAAAAACCGGGCTGCGGTATCAGCCGTGAAATGAGTTTGGGTAAGCTCGTTGGCGGCAGATGCAGGGCTTTCTGTATGCCAACTGAGGGCTGCGCCCGTAAAGGCTAAGTCCTGTACGTTAATGAGATTCAAATCGTATCCGGTTCCGGGGCAAAGGGCAACAGGAGAATTGGCAACCCCTTGTGGACTGGGGTTGACGACTACAACGACCTCCGCGCGGGCAGAGGTACAGGTGAAGGTGGTCTGCTCGGCGTAAAAGCGGTATACAACAGGTGTTGTGCCTGTATTGGCTGGTAGAATTGGGGAAAAACAAGGGGCAAATTCCAGCACTTCTTCCATGCCTGTAGGTTGGCTGTACCACAGGATAAAGGCATCGGGCAGCCCTTCAGCGCATATCAGGGCCGTTTCGCCGCTACAGATGGTATCCGAAAAAACAGTAGGCAATGGCAGGATAATATCATCGTCGACGGTGGCCTGATTGCAGTTTTCATCTATGCCATTACAAGCAATTTCAGGCGCGCCAGGGTAGATGCCGCTGCCGCCGTTGGCAGGGTTGTCGTTGCAGTCGGCATTGTTATCGGCGTAGCCGGGTGGCGGCGTGGTCAGGCAACTGAGTACAGGAACGGCATTGGAGCGCCCAAAACCGTCGGCGTCCAGATCGGCGTAGTAGAGCCGGTCGGGATACCCCTCATAGGTCGAGCCATATACAACGATCTGGTCGAGGGCGATATCGCCAAAATTGCCGTTGCCTTTGGTTCCTTCAAATCTAAACTGTATAGGCGTGCCATCAGTAAAGGCAGCCAGACTGATGTAGGCTTTTTGCCAGCTGGGGCCGGTGTTGCCAGATCGCTGCCAGAGCAGCGTCCAGGTAAAGCCGCCATCCGTGGATGCGCTCAGGCGCAGTTGGCCAATGTTGATGCCCGACATGTGGTAGTTGAAAGAAAGGTGGCAGTCGTCGCTGCCTTGCTTATTGAGGGTAAAGCAGCCTGAGGTCAAGCGAGCGACGGCGCCTGCGGCGCAGGCGGCGCCATTGGCTTCTATATAGAGGTACTTACCGTTGCCGCTTACATCGCCAGAGGGGCCGGTGAGCGGCGCGCTGGGGGTAGGGCCGCTGTATGCAATCCAGTCGAGTTGGTCGCCAAAGGCGGTATTTCGCCATACGCCATTGAGGGTGTTGCAGGGGGCATTGCAAACGGGGCTGCACTGGGCAAGGTTGTCGAAGGTCTCAATGGCCGTGGCAGGCGGCGGTAGGCAGCCCGTCTGGAAAGATACCGGGCAGGAGTTGACGGAATAGGCGCCCGTACTGACGCAAAACCGCCTCAGGTAGACGTCATAGGCCGTCTCGGGGTCGAGGCCGCCAATGGTAATGGGTGGGCAACTGCTGTTGAAGCTGAAGATGAGGCCGCCGCCGGCCGCCGCGCCTGTGCCGGGCGTAAAACCCACAGGCCCTACTTCAACGATGGCGCTGCCGCATATATCCTCCGGTTGATAGCCCAATACGACAGTGGTGGAGTCGGTATTGATTACCTCAAGGGCCTGTACGGGCAGGCAGGCTACCGGCTCAAAAACCAGCTCCACATATTCTAATGTTCCGGCTTCGCCTGGCAGGTCGTCGCAGATCAACAATTGCCAGATGCCGTTGGGGTCGGTAGAGCCATCATTAAATACCCAGAGGTCTTCAAGGGGCCGGTAAGGGCCGTCGAGGAAAGGCGGAATACCCGATTGTATGGATTGGCAGGCGTAAACCTGCATACGTGCATAAAGCTGGCAGGCGGCATCGTCGGGGTCGCCGAAGTGGTCGTCGCGGCTGCCTGCGTTTTTTACGAGTTGAGCCCGCACCCCGCTGGGCGAAACAAGGCGGATGTTGACGTCGCTAACCCACTCATGCGCCAGGATGAGCCGCACTTCTTTCAGCGCTACATCTACGCCTAATATGCCGCCAGGCGCATTGTTTACAATAATATTGAATCGATTGGGCTCGTCGTAGCTGAGGTCGTCGGGGCAGGTATAATCAGCTATAGGTAGACCCAACCCGCAACCGCTGGGGTTAGAAAGACTAATCGCAGACTGCGCCGTCAAAACCGGCAGATTGAAGGGGCGCAAGCCTAAGCATACCATAGCCATAAGCAGGCGCAAAGCCACGCTGGTACAGTTCATCATAGGGTGTTGTCACAGATTGGGGAAACGGATACACACAGTAATGGCCCAAAGTTAAGCACTTTTGGGCCATTACCATCGCGAAGAGATGTTAAAAAAGCTAATTCTGTAGTTGATTACGGTTTGATCAGCCGCGCACTTGAGGCATGGGTAGCCCACTGCACCCGAACGATATACCAACCCCGAGGAAGGTCGGCCATTGACCATTGTAGTTGTGAGCCGGACGGAACAGCCTGGCGTATGGTTTGCCCAAGGGCGTCCGTCAGGGTTACGCTGAGGGGCAGGTCGCTGCCTTCCGGAAAGGTGATTTGTACCTGCTTGTCTGCCGGGTTGGGATATACGGCAAAGCCTCCGGGTTCCGTATTTTCTTCGGCGCTGTTGATTACTTCGTTGCTTACCACGTTGTTGCGGCTAACCAACCAAAGGTCGGGGTCAAAGACAACTTCCTGGATGGGAAAGCTCACCGGCAGACTGAAAAACTGCCCGGAATACTGGTGGTCGAGTATGATGACGGTGTCCTGCGTTGCGCCGCGCAGCAACAGCGGCACGGGCATCTCAAAGAAGGAAACCGAGGCATGGGAAGTAGCCTGATCTAATTGGAAGTATGCCTGGCTATTGGTTTGCTGCCAGCGCACCTGATACGAAGGATAGCCCTCGCCATAGTACCAGTCGGCAAAAAACTCGTCCAACAAAAGGCCGCTTTGCGCTTCCAGATGCCCCTTCAGGTCTTGGGTAAGGGCATAGCTGTACGCTAAGTCGGGGTCTTGAAGGTAGTTGCGCACCGCCTGGAAAAAATCTTCATCGCCTAATTTCCAGCGCAGCATGTGCAGCAGCAAAGCGCCTTTGGAGTAGGTGAGCCGGCTGCTAAAGATGCGGCTCACACTGCTGGTGTCAGGTACCCATACGCTGCCGTTGGGCGAGTCGGTCACCTGATTGATTCTGCCTTGCAACCAGCCGCGCCAGGTATTGCTACCCAGCCCGTTTTCGTAGGTCATACCTTCTGAATAGGTAGCAAAGCCTTCGTTGAGCCAGATGTCGGCCCAACTACCACAGGTGATTTTATCGCCAAACCACTGGTGAGCCAACTCGTGGGCTTGCAGGGAGTGCGAAAAACCGCCCATAAAGCTCATGGTTTGGTGCTCCATACCGCCGCCCCAGCTAAACTGCGCATGACCATACTTTTCGCTCGCAAAGGGGTATAACCCGTAGAGCTGGTTGAAAAGCTGCATCTGAGCTATGGTAGAGACGGTTTGCGCCTGGGCGGAAGTCAGGTTTTCCGGGTATACATAGTTGAGCACCTCAATGGGCGAACCGCCGTCGACCGGCACAAAGTCGGAGTAAACTGCATAGTTGGTCACGGCTATGGCCACCAAATAGGCCGGTATGGCATAGCGATGCCGCCAATGATAAGTGGTAGAGCCCCCCTCAGTGGCCTCGCTTACCAGCATGCCATTGCCGGCCGCCCGATAAGCGGAGGGCGTTTGTACGTATACATCAATAGAGTCTATCTTATCGGTAAGGCTCTGCTTACAGGGCCACCACTCGCGGGCGCCGTAGGGCTCCGAGAGGGTCCACAGTACAGGCGTTCCATTGTGGGTGGAAGTGGCGAAAGCGCCAAAGCCGGAGCTGCCCGGCGCGCCGGCATAAACGACGCTCACCGAGTCGAGCTGCCCATTGGGTATGGCGGCCGGAAGGAAAATCTGTAGCCGGTTTTCGGCGCTGTGCTGGGTGAAACTTACTTCCGCGCCGTGGTAGCGCACTTCGCCGACCGTCATGGCGCCCGCCAGGTCGAAGTTGATTTCCTGAAACC
>CAYOTJ010000030.1:0-2468 GCA_964406855.1 uncultured Saprospiraceae bacterium | reverse complement strand
GAAATAGGAAGTCACCTCGCCTGAAATGTAGTAAACGGCCGGATCTACCCGCCATTCCATGCGATGGTACTTGAGGTCGTAATTATCCGTGAACGTCGAAGCCGTAAATTGGGTCTTGGCCACGAGTTGCTGTTGCTCCAACGCAGACAGCGCCTGAAGATCCTTACAGACCACCTCATCGGTTTGGGCCAGAAGCCCGGCCTGCAACGTCCATCCTAAAATAATGGTCAACAATGCTATGCGCATAGCTTATTTTTTAGCAAAGCTAAGGATTGACGCGCAGGCCAGGGCAGTGATTTTTGTCTTCAGGTAGCCAATGGAGTCTTAGCGCCTGTTCATAGCGCTAATGGATGGAATTTTGAATAGACGCTTAATCACAAACGACTGCCGACCGATTTACATCGCCCACTACAAATCCGGTGAAAACCAACCCTGCCGTGTTCTCCGTGGGCGTCAGGTTTATCTCGTCGGTCTGGCCGCCGGCAACGCTAAATCGCCACTGTAACTGAATGGGCTCTAACCCTTGTATGTGCTGACGCATGCGCACCAAATCGAGAGTCGTAATGGTAGTCGATCCATTGACATCGGCAGCCCGTCGGTCAAGGGCGTCTTCCAGGGGGTCAAGGCCCAGAATGTGCCGGGCCGAAATGACCATGTCGGCTACCGACAACGCATGGGCCACCGTACCGGGCTTTGTGGCCTTGAGGGTGTAATTTGCGCCCGCAGCTACCTGCCCAAAGGTAAACTGGCCGCCGGTATCGGTGACGGTCATGTCCAACAATTGGCCGGCCGTGTCGTACAGCGAAACAACAGCTTCGCAAATGCCCGCCTGGTTGGCATTGACAACCTGGCCGCTCAGGCTCACCGTCTGACTGTGGGCTGCCATCGCAAAAAGCAAAGAGGATATGATGAAGATATAGCGAACCATATACAAAGTGTTTTAGCGCTCAGGTAAGAGCCGGATGCCACAGCATCCGGCTCCACGGAGCAAATATGAAGTAAAGGCGGATGATAAAAAGAATTTACAAACAGCCTATGGCTGAGACATTGATGTCGCCGGTTTTGACGCCTGTAAAGTTGAAGTTAGCCACATCGCCGGGCAGCAATATGGGGTAACTTCCCTGCACCGTATAAGTGCCTGTGGGTACAAATCGCCAGGAGGGCGTCAGCATACCGTCTATGCCCAGTATGAGCCGGCGCAGCCGCACGATGTCCAGGATGCTTACCTGACCGTCGTTGTTGATGTCGGCGGCCATGAGGGAATACCCGGTGAAGGGCGAAACGCCCAGAATATGCCTGACGATAAGCACCATGTCGAAGGTGCTCAGACCATTCAGGAATTCATCATCCGGCTTGGCCACTTTTACGAAGTAGGTATTACCTGTAGCTAAATCACCGAACTGATAAGCGCCCCCATTGTCACAGTCGCTAATGGTCGTGGCTAAGGTGTCGCCTGCGCTGTTTAGCAAAAACACATCGGCTTCCACAGGCTCGCCCATAGGGTTGAGCACCTGCCCGCTCAGTGAGGCCGTTTGTCCCAGTAGGCTGCCGGCCAGCATCGGCATAGCGGCCAGAATGAGGATATAATATACTCGCTTCATGATAAACTGCTTTGAGAATGAAAAAAAACTACAGTTTTATGGCCTTGCGCAGGGCTACCCCCTGGTCGGTGATGATGCGCAACCAATATACGCCGGCAGGGTAAGCGCCTAAGCTGATGCGCTCCTGTGCGGGTAGTTCGCCCAGCAGCCGGCCATCGGTAGCCAGCACTTCAATGCGCCCGATCGAAGCGTCGGCGGCATCTACCTGTATCCACTCGGCGGTGGGCACGGGCGCTATGCGCAGCGCAGGCAGGGCCTCGGCTTCACCCGTGGCGGTCACATTGTCGATCAAGGCCACGGTTTCGCGCGGGGCTACGGGCTGCTCTACTTCTGAAGCGTTGATGAGCCGTACGTTTTCAATGCGCACGGGCATCTCGTAGCGGGCGCCGCCGCGCTGGAAGATGACGTCTTCTAAAGTGATCTTCAGCTCGGCAATGGGGCCCTGCCCGGTGGCGTTCAGCCCGTCTATGCGGGTGAGGGCTACGTCCACCCGGCTGTCGCCCGTGAAGTCGCGGTACAGGGCCAGCAGGTCAACGCCTGCCTGTCCCATCCAGCCGTTTTCGCCGGCGGTTATACCCACGCTGCCCGGCACAACGGCCGCAGGGTCGTAAACGATGCTGAATGCAATCCCGTAAGCCTGCACTGGCGCTTCCGATTCGCCCAGCACAATGGGGAAGTACACGGTCTCGCCTCCGTTTACGGTATCGGTTTGTACATACATGGGCGCGCCCGTCAGCGACCGGAACTCTTCTTCGCCAGGGATCCATAGCGGGGTTGTCTGCCCCCAGTTCAGTTGTATGGCCAAGGTGTCGGCAGCGTTTATGGCGCCGTCGCCGTTGGCGTCGGCATGGCGGTAGTTGGTACCCG
>CAYOTJ010000029.1:14100-14540 GCA_964406855.1 uncultured Saprospiraceae bacterium | reverse complement strand
AAAATCCATAGAGTTTGTGGGCGTAGAACACACGCCCAAAAATGTGATGATTACAGCCGTAAAGGCGTCGCCCAACCCCGGAGCGACGGATCAGATAGCCGCCCTGAAAACTCAGTTTGGCGTAGCTGCCCATGCGCTGGAAGCGCTATTGGAGGCGTAGCGCCCAAGCCGCTGCGGAGCCGCGTGAGGGGCAGCAGCGGTATGGGGGGATAGGCGTTTGAAGGCATACGGAGGCATTGGCCCCCCATAAGAGCGGATGACCCGACCCCCGGCCCCGGAGCAGCGGCAAGGCTAAGGTAGCGGTTTTGGGGGCCGGGGGGCACGCCCAAAACAACTTCATTAAAAACCAGGATTACGCCAACTGCCCGAGTACGAGGCCGTCCGGGGAGAGGCTTTGCAGGCTGAGGGGCGCCACGTGGTTGATCCAGACCTCTTCGAGT
>CAYOTJ010000029.1:7901-14090 GCA_964406855.1 uncultured Saprospiraceae bacterium | reverse complement strand
TGTCGGTGAAGCCGGATACGCGGCCCGGGGTTTTGCTGTGCTCGAACAACACGGGCCTGGTTTGGCCGAGGTATTGCTCGTAGAAGTGGCGGCGTTTTTTTTCGCTGAGGATGGCGAGCATATCGTTGCGGCGGCGGCGCTCGTGCATGGGCACTACGCCCTCCATTTCGGCGGCGGGGGTGTTGGCGCGCTCGCTGTAGGTGAAGACGTGGAGGTAGCTGACGTCGAGGGCTTGGAGGAAGTGGTAAGTTTCGAGGAAGTCCTCTTCGGTTTCGCCGGGGAAGCCCACGATGACGTCGACGCCGATACAACAGTGCGGCATGACGCGCTTGATGGCCGCTACGCGGTCGGCGTAGAGATCGCGGCGGTAGCGGCGGCGCATTTGCTGGAGTTGCTTGTCGTTGCCCGATTGCAGGGGCAGGTGGAAGTGGGGGGCGAAGCGGCGCGAGCCAGCCACAAACCCGATGATCTCGTCGGTGCAGAGGTTGGGCTCGATGCTGGAAATTCGGAAGCGCTCAATGCCCTCAACGTGGTCGAGTTCGCGGATAAGATCGATGAAGAGGGCTTCTTTTTTGGGCTTTGCGCCTTCGATGACTTCGGTACCATTGCCAAAATCGCCGATGTTGACGCCGGTGAGCACCACTTCGCGGGCGCCTTGTGCAGCCAATGCGCGGGCGTTGGCCACTACATTTTCTACGGTATCGCTGCGGCTGCGGCCGCGGGCCTGCGGGATGGTGCAGAAGGAGCATTTGTAGTCGCAGCCGTCTTGTACCTTTAGGAAGGATCGGGTGCGGTCGCCGAAGCTGTAAGCGTTGGTAAATTCGCGCACTTCGGATACGGCCCCGGCTTGGACTAAACCTTTGCCGGAGGTTTTGCTGAGGCCGTCGATGTAGTCGAGGATGCGGAATTTTTCGGCTGCGCCGAGTACCATATCCACGCCCGGAATATCGGCAATTTCCTGGGGTTTAAGCTGGGCATAACATCCTACCACCACTACGAGGGCCTGCGGATTGGTACGCAGGGCCTTGCGCACGACGTTGCGGCACTTGCGGTCGGCGAAGTCGGTCACCGAGCAGGTGTTCACCACATACACGTCGGAGGGTTGGCTGAAATCGACTTCAGCATAACCCGCCGACTCGAACAGCCGCCCGATGGAGGAGGTTTCCGAGTAGTTGAGCTTGCAACCCAGGGTATGAAAAGCGACGCTGCGTGGGGTGGCCATGAGTGAGGTTGAGGTTTAGTCGACGAGTTCGCCGGTTTCCATTTTGGTAGCGTTTTCGGCCACTTGCAGCGCCTCGATGATGCCCTTGATGTTGCCCTCCATGATCTGGTCGAGGTTGTAAAGGGTGAGGTTGATGCGGTGGTCGGTGACGCGGTTTTGGGGGTAGTTGTAGGTGCGTATTTTCTCCGAGCGGTCGCCGCTGCCCACGAGGCTCCGGCGCTGGGCGGCCAGTTCATTGGCGGCCGAGCTGCGCTGGGCTTCCATGATGCGCTGGTAGAGCTGGTTGAGGGCGATCTCCTTGTTTTTATGCTGGGAGCGGCCATCCTGGCTTTCCGACACGATGCCCGTGGGGATGTGCGTGATGCGCACGGCCGAGTCGGTTTTGTTGACGTGCTGCCCGCCTGCGCCGCTGGAGCGGTAGGTGTCGATTTTCAGGTCGGCCCGGTTGATGTTGATCTCTTCTTCTTCGAGCTGCGGGATGACGGCCACCGTGGCGGCGGAGGTGTGTACGCGGCCCTGCGACTCGGTTTTGGGGATGCGCTGTACGCGGTGTGCGCCCGACTCGAATTTGAGGGCGCCGTATATGTTGTCGCCGGTTACTTCAAGGACGATTTTGTTGTAGCCGCCCACAGCGCCTTCATTTACGTAGAGCACCTCGGTTTGCCAGCCCATTTGCTCGAAAAACCGGGTGTACATGCGGTAGAGATCGCCGGCAAAGAGGCTGGCCTCGTCGCCGCCGGTGCCTGAGCGGATTTCAAATACCACATCCTTTTCGTCTTCGGGGTCGCGGGGGGTGAGCATTACCTTGAGGTCGGCTTCGAGGGCCTCATGGCGCTCGTTGAGCTCTTCGAGTTCGGCCTGCGCCAGCTCGCGCATCTCGGGGTCGGTCAGCATTTCTTTAGCGCTGCTGATGCCCTCTAAGATGTCTTTATAAGAGAGATAAGCCTGGGCTACTACTTCGAGTTTTTTGTACTCTTTGTTGAGCTTGCGGAAGCGGTCCATGTCGCCGGCAACGGCCGGATCAGAAAGTTGCTCCTGAATGTATAAGAAGCGATCGTAGATCGCGGATAGTTTGTCGAGCATTGGGAAAAAGTTATCGTAGCGATGAAAAACGCATAAGGCAAACAGAAGGTGGGCGCACGGCCGGCTAAGGGGCAGGGACGCTAATACCGCTTGTAACCGAAGAGAAGCAATAAAGACATGGCGCTTATGGTTTTGCGGCGGCAAAGGTACAAAAAAAATAGACGCTGCGCAATAGACTGGATGAGTGGATAGGGGTTGCAGTTGTTAAAAAAACGCCGGCAGTTATTAAAAAACCGGGCTTTGGCGCTTGCGCTTGCTGTACAGGTGTAGCACAATAGCGGAGAAAGAGGCTAACTTTAAGGCCTGTATGGTTTGCGCCGGCAGGTTTGGGGCATGGGTTCCCGTACTTAATCGGGCTTCTGTGCACAAAACCTGCCGACGCGCGGCATAACGTCCCAAAACATGAAAGATAGCCCGCTAATACCGTTGATTATTGGCGTTTTCTGCTGCTTAGCGGCAGGGGTAAGCGCTCAGACTGCCTGCGAATGCCCGTTGGGCGACGCGCTGCGTCCGCGCATTGGCGCGCTGTGGGGGCAGGGTAAGTTAGATTCGGCCGCCATGCTCATCGAACAGTTGGCCAAGCCCCAAAACACAGGCTGCCAAGCCGCTTATATGGATAGTAAAGCCCAGTTGGCCATCAGCAGGCAGCAGGCTGATGAGGCGCAGCGCTGGCTGCGACAGGAGGAGCGCCTCTTGGCTAAGCACGATTGCCCCAAGGCGCTTACCCGGCACTACAATACCTATGCCCGCTTCTATCAGGAGCGCAGCCTCATCGATAGCGCCAGCCATTACCTATATCGGGCCGTGGCCTTAGCCGAGCAGTTAGACGACCGCTATGCCTACGCTCGGGGGTATGTAAACCTGGCGGTAATGCAAGTCCAGTTGGGCAATTTAGACAAAGCCCTGGGCCTTTACCAGCGCGGCGTAGTAGCGGCTTATCTCGTACCCGACTCCATATTAGCTGCCGCCGCCCTGAGCCGCATCAGCGGTTGCTTGTTCAGCATCTATGAGCAATCAGGACGGCTCTCAACCCTCGATTCTGTCTATGCGTCGGCACAACAGTCCGTTGCCGTTTCTCAAAAGCACAGCCTGCTCGATCTGCTCGATACCTACAATACCCTGGCTAAGTATTACATTGCAGTTGGCAGTCCCAATAAGGCCATAGGCATTGCCGACAGCATACTGCAAACCATTCCGCCGGGCGCTCATGATTTTGAACGCCATTTCAACAGCGCTTACATGTGCAAAAGCGACGCCATGCTCGCTCTGGGGCGCCGCGCTGAAGCCATCGTTTATGCCGACTCAGCCCTGGCTTATGCGCTTGCCTTCAACCCTCAGGTGGCTGTACCTGCCCTGAGGCGCCTCTACCAACTGCAAAAGGAGGCTGGCAACTACGCCGCCGCCCTATCGGCTTATGAAAGCTGGCAAACCATCAAAGACACCATCTTCACCCAGCAAAAGGCCTACGACATTGAAAAATTGGAGCGCCAGTACAATCAAGCTCGCAATGAAAGTACCATTCGCCAGTTGAAGGTTGAAAAACGCCTGCTTTACGTCCTGGCCATCCTGGCGCTCATCAGTTTGGGTGGCGGCTATCTGTACTACAACAATCGCCTATTGAAACAAAAGCAACTCATACTCGAAACCGAACAACGCCTCAACCGCGCCCGCATGAACCCCCACTTCTTTTTTAATGCGCTTTCCTCCTTACAGAGTTTTGTTATGAACGAATCAGACGCCATAGCCTTAGCTGAAAATCTCTCTAAGTTTTCTCACATTATGCGCGAAACCTTGGAAAACACCTATCGCGAATACGTCACCATCCGCCAGGAAATGGAATTCCTCAGCGAATACCTCGAATTGCAACAAATGCGCTTCCCGGGTAAGTTTACCTTCAACCTCCGGGCCGATCCCGACCTCGACGCTCATCTCCTGCTCATTCCCTCCATGTTGGTGCAACCCTTCATCGAAAACTGTATTGAACACGGGTTTCGCAACCTCAGCTATACCGGCGAGCTGAGTATTCGCTTTTATCCGCAGGGTACAACCCTTTGTATTGAAGTGAACGACAATGGCGCAGGGCTCAACTACAACCAAACCCCCGCCAAGCCCCACATCAGCCGCGCCAGCCAGATCATCAAAGACCGCATATTCTTACTCAATTTAAAACTCAAAACCAATGCCAGCTTTGCCATCAGCAATCGCGAACACACTCCCGGCGTTAATGTTCTCATCAAACTACCCCTCATCTATGAAAACGAAAATGCTGGTCGTTGACAATGAAGCCCCCATACGCACGGCCCTGTGCAAAATGCTCAATCACTTCGGCCAAGGCAACTTCGAAATCGAAGAGGCCGAAGGCGTAGCCGACGGATTGAAAAAAATCCAGCAATTCCACCCCGACATCGTATTCCTCGACATAGAAATGGACGACGGCAGCGGCTTCGACCTGCTCGATCAACTCGACCCTTCGCGCTTCCAACTCGTCTTCACCACCGCCCATAACCAATACGCCATTCGGGCCTTCGAGTATTGCGCCCTCAACTACCTCATGAAACCCATTAGTCCGTCGGCCCTGCAAAAGACCCTCCAGCGCGCTCACGACAACCTTCGCCGCCAACAAGACTGGGTGCAGCAATACCAATTGCTACTGGATACCCTGGGGCACGCCCGACAGCCCCAGCCTGAGCCCAAGATAGCCCTCAAAGACGCCAATGGCATCTACTTTGTGCGCATCAGCCAGATACAATATTGCGAAGCCGACGGCCCCTATACCCGCTTTCGCATACAGGGCGCCTCCGACATAGTTGTGTCTAAAACCCTGCGCGAATACGAGGATATGTTGGGGCCGCAGGGCTTCATCCGATGCCACCACAGCTTCCTGATCAATGCGGCTAACATCAGCCGATATGACCGGAATGAGGCGCTGCTGCTCACCCTCGACGGCTCCAGTGTGCCCGTTTCCACGCGCAAAAAAGAGGCCGTTATGGAAGCCCTGGAACGACGCCGACTTTTGGGATTATGACGAAGTGCTACTGACCTGGAAAGAACCGGCCCGACCAGGGCCGGCTCAATCTCCATAAGATAAAGGAGCCTACCGGTCCTTTACCAGAAAGACGAATGAATACGCGCCTCCTCTCGTCCAAAAAAAAGGATGCTTACAAACATAACCTAAAAGCCGCCTCTCCTGTCTGGCAGATTTATAACTGAGCCCAATGGGTTAATAAAAACCCCGCTTGCCTTAATAACCGGGCGCCCGTCATGTTACGGCCTGGGGAACTGTATAAACACAACAATCGTCATCGCAAACCACAAAGATGGCGCCGGCCGCCCGGGGATACCTCCATACCCCCTTGTGCGGGCCGCCGGGCGCCATCGAAAACAAACGCGACAGCAGTTGGCTACCATCGCGCCGGCTTTCGTTATTCCTGACTGTTTTTTATGGGCTCTGGCCCCATTTCGGCCATACTGCCGACTAAAAGCACACGGTAAACAAAGGTTGTCGCTGATGTTTTTTTGGGGGGCTGTCGCGCCGGGCCGTATGGCTTTTATGCCCCTTTTGCCGTTAAGCCGGCCCGCCGCGCCACCAGGTCGTCCGCTATTATGGCCGGCCTTGAGGCTTACTGATGAGATTGCGCCTACTATGCCGGCCATACCGCTTCCACCCTTGCCCCGGGCCGCCGCTAAGCTGCGCAGAAGCCTTTGCCCCTTGCTGCCGTGCTGCCCCACAAAGATGCGGCGCTTCCAACCGGTTATCCGTTTTATAAACGTTTACTTGCGTTTGTAAACGTTTATAAACGTCTGTAAACGGCTAATACCTTGTTGATGCTGAGAAAGGGAAATTTTCGTTCGCGGGAAAGTTCGTGCGGTTAGCCGGCGCGTTT
>CAYOTJ010000029.1:3885-7891 GCA_964406855.1 uncultured Saprospiraceae bacterium | reverse complement strand
CGAACAAAACCTTTAAGGCAGGCCTCTAGGCGAAGACTGCCTTAATATCCTCCTCCTGAGGTTAGCGTAACGCTCAAGCGCCTGCGCGCGGAAAACTATTCAAGAACCAATTCTGTCGAGCCTGAGCTATGTAGACGCGGCACCCTGGTCGTTTATCGCTTTACATTGATAAAAAATACGCCCGTAATCATAATGGCTCCGGCTAATATAGACTGGGCCGTGATCTGTTCGTTATTGAAGGCCCAACCGAGGGTCATGGCTACCACCGGGTTGACGTAGGTATTGGTAGCTACTTTTTCGGGCGATACCTTAGTGAGTAGGTAATTAAAGCAGGAGAAAGCCAGCAACGAGCCCATGAGCACGAGAAAACCCCACGATAGTGCCGACTGTTGGGAGACCTGCCCCAGCCGAAACCCGGCCGACTCGCCGGAGAAAAAACTGAACAGCAGCAGCGCAGCGCCGCCGCCCAGCATTTGCACGGCAGAGGTGCGCAGCCGCGATGAAGGCATAGGCAACCGACTGACGTAGATGCTGGCAATGGCCCATGAGAACATGCTCAGGCCGATGGCCATGAGGCCTGCTACCGACTCCGCATTCTTTACCAACTGTGGCTGACCCACCAACATACCCATGCCTACGATGCCTATGCCCGCGCCAACAAGACTAAGCATGGCCGGGCGCTGGCCCAGCAGCACCCACATGAGCAGCATAATAAGAAGGGGGTCGAAGGCCACCAGCAGCGCTGCCAGGCCCGTGTCGATGTACTGCTGGGCCCATACGACACCCCCGGTGCCCAGCGATAAAAAGAGTATGCCCATGCCCGACGCATTGCGCCACTCGGAAGGAGCAGGCATGGGGTGGCCGCGCCAGCTTGCCCATAGAAACAGCAAAGCCCCGGCCGTGAAAAAACGCGCCCCCGACATGAGAAAGGGCGGGATACTCTCTATGGCTAAATAGTTGACCAAATAGGTGCTGCCCCAAACGAAGTAGGTGACAAAAAACGCCCCGATAATGAGCCAGCGCTCCGGTATTGTGCCTTGCATAGCGGTTTTCAATGAGGCCGCAAAGCTACGCCGTTTGTATCGGCTGTTGTACGGCAAGCGGATGATGAAGCTCAAAAAACAAAATGGAGCTGCCCTTGGTTTCAGGCAACTCCATTTTACAGGAGGGCATGGCGGTCGAAGGGCGATCCCCTAAGGCCCGCTAAAGCCGTATTTCGTCTTCGTTATTGTCGAAGAACTTGTATTCCATAATACCCATGTCGCTGTCAGGTACTAAGTTGATCCACTTGTAGTACTTCATAAACCACTTCATCTGGCGGCTGGGCAAGCCCTGCCGGAAGAAGGAGATGACAAATGGGTGCGAGCGCATGGTGAGCTTGGTTTTGGGATGCGATTGCACCACAAAGTTGAGGTCGCGCTCAATGTCGTCGGCCAGTAGTATAGAAGCGGTAATTTTGCCAGTACCGTTGCAAGTGGGGCATACCTCGGCTGTATTGATGTTTACCTCAGGGCGCACGCGTTGCCGCGTGATCTGCATGAGGCCAAACTTACTCAGCGGGAGGATGGTGTGCTGGGCCCGGTCTTTTTTCATAAACTGCGCCATGGCCTTCATCAACTCCTTCTTGTGGTCGGGGTTTTTCATATCGATAAAATCGATGATGATGATCCCCCCGATGTCGCGAAGCCGAAGTTGACGGGCTATTTCTTCAGCCGCCTCCATGTTGATGTTGAGCACGGCCTCCAATTGGTTGGCATTGGGCATTTTATGGCCGCTGTTGACGTCTATGACGTGCATGGCTTCCGTATGCTCAATGACGATGTATGCGCCGCTGGCCATAGTAGCCGTTTTGCCAAACGACGACTTGATCTGGCGCGTGACGCCAAAGGTTTCGAAGACCGGCTTGCTGCCTTTATGGAGCTGGAGAATGCGGATCTGGTCGGGCGCAATATTAGACAGGTAGCTCTTGATGTTGGCAAAGAGCTGCTTGTCATTCACTACGATGCGGGTGAAAGTATCGCTGAGCAGGTCACGCAGAATAGACGAAGTCTTGTCTAACTCGCTCATGAGCTTCTGGGGAGGCTTGACGTTCTTGAGCTGATCGTAAATGTCTTGCCACTTCTCCGCAAGAAAATTCATCTCCTCATGCAGTTCAGCCACCTTGCGACCTTCTGCCGCAGTGCGCACAATGACGCCGAAGTTCTTGGGCTTGATGCTCTCAATCAGCAGCTGTAGGCGCTTGCGCTCTTCCGAAGAACCAATCTTTTTGGATACGGCTACAGAATTGGAAAAGGGCGTGAGCACTAAATAACGCCCGGGGATGGTGAGTTCGCAACTGAGGCGGGGGCCCTTCGTGGAGATGGGCTCCTTGAGGATCTGCACCAGTATCGGTTGCTTTTTCGCCAGTACCTGATCGATCTTGCCGGTTTTGATAATTTCCGGCTCCATGACAAAATTGTCGAGCTTGGCTGTGGGCACTTCGCCTGTAATGGCGCCCTGGGTGTACTTCAGCAGGGATCGCAGCTTGGGGCCAAGGTCGGTGTAGTGTAAAAAAGCATCTTTTTTGTGGCCAATGTCTACAAAAGCAGCATTGAGGCCGGGCATGAGCCGATGAATGTGGCCCACAAAGATGTCGCCTACCGTGAAGTTGTTGTTGGTCTTTTGATTGTGCAACTCCACCAGCTTGCCGTCTTCCAGCAGCGCTATTTCAACTTCGGTAGGCGTGGCATTAATGATAAGTTCTTTTTCCACGCGTTAAGGCTTTAACCCGGCCGTAGAAGAGGGTAAAGCAGCTTTATATATGGAAGACTTTTCACGGGTGCGCAAAGAAAGAACAGCATGGAGTCGAAGATAATCGGTAAGTAAGGCAGGCGGCGGCTTGACGCCGTTACTCGCGCTGCGCTTTTAACCCTGGCGTTTTGTTTTTTTAAGAAGCTGCGGGCTGCAATGGGCAACCCGAATTGAGCTTGGAAAGCAAAACGACCCGGAATATTTTTGCCTGGCATTCCCGCCTGTGAGGGAATGGAGTATCGACTTTACTGCAATCGCTTCGTCACTTGCGCCAGATTTCCGATAGAAAAGAAAAACAAGAGACAGAACCCAAGCTCGCAGGGCAAAAGCAGGGGTAATGGCAGTCCGAAATACAGCGATGCTGCCAATGCCGGTCAATGTTTTCTACAAATACCAATACCCTTACCAAGGTTCTTGCAGAACACTTGGTAAGGTTTATGGCATTGGCAATCGGAATGGCGTGGAAAAGTAAGCGCAACGGGCTCGCGCAGCTCCATAGTGCAACAGATGTGCGGGTAGGAGCGGGCGTTTTTCCCAAGTACGCTACTAAGCCTTTCCATGGCCGGTTGATTACTATCTGTTCTTCTTCTTATGGCGGTTCTTGCGCAAACGCTTCTTGCGTTTGTGGGTCGCAATTTTGTGCCTTTTACGTTTTTTTCCACAAGGCATGGTGAAACAATTTTATAAAGTGAAACAATACCACCCGACTGCCGCATCTGAGAAGGCCGGAGCTCGTTATTGGAGCACGCCGCCCAACTGCCGACATTTTTGCTGGAAAGACCTAGCCTTGGGTTCATCGCCCAGGCCTTCGTAGGCT
Organism: uncultured Saprospiraceae bacterium; assembly: GCA_964406855.1. GTDB lineage: Bacteria > Bacteroidota > Bacteroidia > Chitinophagales > Saprospiraceae > JAUMBM01. Next base: position 4,284 of record CAYOTJ010000029.1, on the reverse strand, counting down.
TTGGCCAGCAAACAGATGGTGTTTATGTTATCTGGTTCGAGCTGAAGGGCTTGTTCAAGTCGCTGCACCGCCCGGTCAAACTGGTTGGTACGCAAGGCCAACCCGGCCAGCGTATTGAGTACCAGTACGCTGTTGGGGTACTTCTCCTGAAGGTTCCTCAGCATCAAAATTCCTTTCATCGGCTCTTCTGCCGGAGGGTAATCGGTATAGGTAAGCGCCAGATTTACCTGATGCGCTACATTGTCGGGGTCGAAGGAGATGGCATTTTCAAAAGCCTGAATGGCTCTTTTGGCACAAAAAGCCCGCGTCTCATCCGCCTCCGTTCGCTGCACGCAAATGGCAAATGTAGTGCCGGCAATCGACCAAGCCTCCTCCGAAGCATCCTGGTTGGCAATGGCC
>CAYOTJ010000029.1:0-3875 GCA_964406855.1 uncultured Saprospiraceae bacterium | reverse complement strand
CAACGCCCCGAAAGTTGCCTGAGCACGCCTAAACGAGCCGTATCCTCTTCCGGTAAAGCATTCAGCTCTTCTTCGAGCAAGCCAATGGCAGCCGATTGGCCCGACGACAAAGCGGCATGGGCCGCCCGCAAAATGCTCGTTGCATCAGTACCTTCCACCTTCAACGCTCTGGACTTTTCCAGTTCCTGCTGGCGGGGAGGCTTTGTTTCACAACCAAAGTACAGCACAAAGAAAAGCGTTGTAGCGCTGATGAGCAAGATGTACTGCAATTTAGTCATAAATCAGGCCTGGTCTTGATCAAAAAAAACACCTTTAAATCCTTACAATCCACTGTCGCGGATTGCAGAATTTATTCATCATCTTCGTCTTCCATCTCGGGCAAGCTCGTGACGTTGTCTTTTACCTGCTCGATAAATATCTTGGCCGGCTTGAAAGCCGGAATAAAATGCTCGGGAATCTCAATCGCTTGGTTTTGCTTGATGTGGCGACCGATTTTTTTGGCACGCTTCTTCACAATGAATGAACCAAAACCGCGAATATAAACATTTTCACCTTCTGCTAAGGAGTTTTTTACTTCCTTGAAGAAGGATTCCAGCGCCACGAGAACGTCTACTTTAGAAACGCCCGTTTTTTCGGCTATAGCGGCTACCAAATCTGCTTTTCTCATTGTTTTTCACTGGTTTATAAGACGTTATACAAGTCGGAGGTCCGAAAAACGAGACGCAAATATCTATAATTATCCGCGTATCAGGAAACTATTTTTGATTAATTTTAGCTAAGCATCAATTAGTTATATACCCAAGATACAGGCGCATGTCCGTATTGAGTAGGTTTGCTGAAATAAACAATAGAAAAAGTTGCTAAAATCAGTTGTAAATTTTATACAACACCTTGTTTGTGAAATATATTAGTGTGGTGTTAATTTTTTTAGATCGTGTATAAATCCAGCCATAAAGCAAAAAGTAACTAGTCTTTGGTTATCTTTGCCAGACGCGGGGGCAGAGCAACCTGTGCGGGGTTCATTTTACGCTCAATTTTGTTATGCTGCTATCAATGACAGGCTACGGTCGGGCCACCAGGCCGTTTGCCAATAAAACCATTACGGTGGAGGTAAGGTCGCTCAACAGCAAGTTTACCGACGTGCGCGTTCGGACGCCTCAGTATTTCAGAGAAAAGGAAACCGAACTGCGGCGACTCCTCGTTGAAGGCGCCGAGCGCGGTAAGCTGGAAATGATGGTCGAGGTGAAATCAGTGGAAGGCGACGGCGATTATGGGCTCAATCAGCCCTTGTTTCGACGGTATTTTCGCGAACTCAACGACTTAGCCGACCAACTCGGGATGCCTAAGGGCGATATGATACAGGCCATATTGCGCCTGCCTAACGTAGTCGCTACCGATGCCGAAGAAATATCCGAGGAGGAGTGGGAAGCTGTACTCAACACCTTTAAGGACGCCATGGGGAAATTCGACCACTTTCGCTTGGCCGAAGGCGCCGCACTGGAAGTCGACCTGCGCGAACGGGTGGCCGCCATCCTCGCCCTCATGCAAGACCTGCCCCCCTTCGAGGAAGACCGCCAAACACGCATGAGAGAGCGCCTCATGCGCATGCTCGAAGAAAACCTCGGCCGCGATAGGGTAGACCACAATCGCTTCGAGCAGGAAGTGCTATTCTATCTCGAAAAAATGGACATCAACGAGGAAAAAGTACGGCTCGAACAACACTGCCGATATTTTCTCGAAGCCCTCGATACCAAAGAACGCTCAAAAGGACGCAAGCTCAGCTTCATCAGCCAGGAAATCGGCCGGGAAATCAACACCCTCGGCGCTAAAGCTTATTCACCCGATATTCAACGGCTGGCCGTAAGCATGAAAGACGAGCTGGAAAAGATCAAAGAACAAGTGGCCAATACGGTGTAAACCAGCATTATGGGTAAGTTGTTAATCTTTGCAGCGCCCTCAGGCGCAGGCAAAACCACCATAGTGCGGCATCTGCTTGGGCAATTCCCTCAATTGGCCTTTTCGGTTTCGGCCACCACCCGCAATCGAAGACCCCACGAGCAAGACGGTCGCGACTATTACTTTATGGATACAGATACCTTTCGCCAAAAAATGGCCCAAGGCGAGTTCGTAGAGTGGGAAGAGGTCTACGAAGGACAGTACTACGGCACCCTCCGCGCCGAAATCGAACGCCTCTGGAGCGAGGGCAGGCATGTACTCTTCGACGTAGACGTCAAAGGCGCCCTGCGCCTCAAAGCCGCCTACCCCGATCAGGCCCTGGCCGTATTCGTAAAACCCCCCGGCCCCGAAACCATAAGGCAGCGCCTCATCGCACGGGGCACCGAAACACCCGAGACCCTGGCTAAGCGAATGGCACGGGTCGCAGAGGAGCTCTCCTATGAGCCCCGCTTCGATCAGGTGCTGATCAACGACGACCTTAGCAGGGCTTTAGCTGAAGCCGAAGCCCTCGTAGCCAATCAGTTGGCAAAGCCCTAAGTCAATACCAACAGATAAACCAAAGAGCGTATGGACGTCCTTACCACCAAAGGCATCACCATCATCGTAGAGCACTTCTACCATCCCGGCTACTCTCGCCCCGTGGAGGGCCAGTACGTCTTCGCTTATCGCATCACCATCGAAAACAACAGCACCGCCACCGTACAACTCATGCGGCGTCACTGGCACATCTGGGAAAGCACCGGCCTGCTGCGCGAGGTCGAGGGAGAAGGCGTAGTAGGCGAGCAACCTACCCTCGAACCCGGCCAGCGGCATCAGTACGTCTCCTGGTGCCACCTTAGCTCGGGTATGGGCTCCATGCACGGTCACTATACCATGCGCAATTGCGCCGACGACAGCCCGTTTGAGGTCGGTATACCCCGTTTTTGGCTACAGGCAGAACCCCTGATGAGCTGATTTTTTTTGGGCCCCGCCGCTTATCATCTGCCTCTATGCGTCATTTTGCGCGGCGCCGGGTGCTCCGCTTTTATGCCCTCCCTTGGGGTCGGGCATACCGCTGCGCCCCCTGGTCCGATACACGTAGCGCCGGCTGCTATCCTTTAGCCGGTCTTGCGGTTGGGGTTTTTGGGCACAGGGTCATAGCCGTGGCCGCCCCAGGGATGGCAACTCAGGATGCGCTTCAGACCCAACCATACGCCCTTCAATATCCCCCACTCTTCAATGGCGTCTACCATATAATGCGAACAGGTGGGCTGATAGCGGCACTTATTGGGCCCTAACAACGGAGAAAGGGTCCATTGGTAAATCCGAATCGGGAAGATGGCGATTTTTTTGAGCCACCGATTGAGTGTCTTGAGCATGGTTGGCAGCTTTCTTCAGGGTGGCAGACTTAGAACTGAGCCTTTTGCAGGGCGTTGTCCTTTTCAAATAACAGCGTCACGCGTTTGCCGCCTGGCCCCAACACATTAATGATATTCTTCTGATCGCCAAACACCTCCTGGAGCAGGTCATAGCGGATCGAAATCTGCCGGGGCGCCTCCTCAATGTCTTCAACAACGAGGTAACACCACAGACCTGCATAATCGTCGCTGGTCTCTTTGCCTAAGAAGCGGGCGTTTACGGGCTTGCCATCAAGCGTGATCGCCAAGTGGCGGCGTAGATAGGATATGAGCTGTTCTTCCGCTTGGGCAGTCTCCCGCTCGCTACCCAAAAAGAGCTTGTCGGCGCCATTGCGGCGGAGGGCTTCCTCCATATCATCTATGAAAAAATGAAGAGTAATTTGCAACGACTGCTCAGCGGGAGCGTACTCAATCTGCCCCTTGCTCATGTGAAAATCGTGGGCCAACGCATGAGGCGCATGCCAGTCTGAAGGCATCGGCAGGATAGGGGCGGCGCCGAGTATCAGCCAAAGACCTCCACAT
>CAYOTJ010000028.1:0-14587 GCA_964406855.1 uncultured Saprospiraceae bacterium | reverse complement strand
ATGTTGCACTTGCTGAGGTAGGAAGTGACTTCGCGGTTGACCTCCAGTACCAGATCTTCGAACAGCTTGTAGGCTTCCATTTTGTAGACCACCAGCGGGTCTTTTTGCTCAAAGCTGGCGGCCTGTACCGATTCTTTGAGGTCGTCCATAGCGCGCAGGTGTTCTTTCCATTTGTCGTCGATGATGAGCAGGGTAACCACCTGCTCGACGTCGTGAATGATGGATTTTCCGTTGCTGTTGACGGCTGTAGCCAGATCGGCGGATATGGGCAGCGGGTGAGAGCTGCCGTCGGTAAAGGGCAGCAGGATGCGCTTGTAGCGGTGGCTCTGGGTGGCATGCACATCGCGTATCTGGGGCATCACCATATCGGTGATTTGCCGGAACTTGTGGTTGTAGAAGGCCTGGAATTGCTCCAGCACTTCATCGATGAGATCGTCGTTAGAGCGGGTTCGGAATTCGTCGGCGCTGAGTTCGGGGGTGAAGCCCATGATTTCGAGCAGCGACCTGCGGAAGGCGTCGAGGTTGCCATTGGGCTTATGCTCGTACACCAGTTCTTCGACAATGGAGAGGAACATATTGTTGAGGTCTACGGAAAGGCGCTCGCCGAAGAGGGCGTTGCGGCGCTTTTTATAGATGGCCTCACGTTGGATGTTCATGACGTCGTCGTATTCGAGCAGGCGCTTGCGGATGCCGAAGTTGTTTTCTTCAACTTTTTTCTGGGCGCGCTCGATGGACTTGGTGACCATGCTGTGCTGGATCACTTCACCTTCCTGATGGCCGAGGCGGTCCATCCAGGAGGCCATGCGCTCGGAGCCAAAGAGACGCATGAGGCGGTCTTCGAGGGAGACGTAGAACTGGGAGGTACCGGGGTCGCCCTGGCGGCCGGCACGGCCGCGCAACTGGCGGTCGATGCGGCGGCTTTCGTGGCGCTCGGTGCCTATGATGGCCAAGCCGCCGGCTTTGCGCACTTCCTCGGATATTTTGATGTCGGTACCGCGGCCGGCCATGTTGGTAGCGATGGTCACTTTACCTGGCTTGCCGGCTTCGGCTACGATTTCGGCTTCGCGCTGGTGCTGTTTGGCATTGAGTACGTTGTGGTCGATGCCTTTGAGCTTGAGCATTCGGCTCAGCTTTTCGGATATTTCCACCGAGGTGGTGCCCACGAGTACGGGGCGGCCGGCCTGGCTGAGCTTGACGACCTCTTCGATGACGGCGTTAAACTTTTCGCGTTCGGTTTTGAAGACGAGGTCTTCGCGGTCGTCGCGCACGATGGGGCGATTGGTGGGTATCACCACCACGTCGAGCTTGTAGATTTCCCAGAGTTCGCCGGCTTCTGTTTCAGCCGTACCGGTCATACCGGCCAGCTTGTGGTACATGCGGAAGTAGTTCTGGAGGGTGATGGTGGCGTAGGTTTGGGTGATGTCGCCCACCTTCACGTTTTCCTTTGCTTCGAGGGCCTGGTGCAGACCGTCGCTATAGCGGCGGCCCTCCATCATACGGCCTGTTTGCTCGTCGACGATCTTTACGTCGCCTTCTTCGGTAACGATGTAGTCGTCGTCGCGCTCGAAGAGGGTATACGCCTTCAGCAACTGGCTGATGGCATGGAGGCGCTTCGACTTGACGGCAAAATCCTGTGCGAGGCGGTTTTTGGCGTCATTTTTCTCCATGCTGTTGAGGCGGTCGTCGTTGTCTATCTCCACCATGCGGGTGGCGATGTCGGGCATGACGAAGAAGTTGGGGTCGTCATTGCCTTTGGCCAGCAGATCATTGCCTCGTTCGGTGAGCTCCACCTGACGATTTTTTTCATCGATGGTGAAGAGCAGGGGTTCGTCGACGAGGTGCATGTTCTTCGACTGTTCCTGCATGTAGTGGTTTTCGGTCTTTTGCAGGATGACGCGAATGCCGTCTTCGCTCAGGTATTTGATGAGGGGCCGGTATTTGGGCAAGGCGCGGTGGGCGCGCAACAGCGCTATGCCGCCTTCCCCTTCCTGCACGCCGGCAGAACCCTGTTGTATGGCTTTGCGGGCTTCGTTGAGGTAGTCGGTGGCCAGTTTGCGCTGGGCGTTGATCACGCGCTCGACGTGGGGCTTGAGCTCGATATACTCCTGATCATCGGCGCCCTGGGGCACCGGGCCGGAGATGATGAGGGGCGTACGAGCGTCGTCGACGAGTACGGAGTCGACCTCATCGACCATAGCGAAGTGGTGTTTGATCTGCACGATTTCATCGGTGCTGCGCACCATGTTGTCGCGTAGGTAGTCGAAGCCAAATTCGTTATTGGTGCCGTAGGTGATGTCGGCCCGGTATGCCCTCATGCGCTCGGGACTGTGGGGGCGGTATTTGTCGATGCAATCAATGGTGAGCAACAGGAATTCGAAGATGGGGCCGATCCACTCGCTGTCGCGCCGGGCTAAGTAGTCGTTCACGGTTACCACGTGTACGCCTTGCCCGGCAAGGCCATTCAGGTAGGCGGGCAGCGTAGCGACCAGCGTTTTACCTTCACCGGTGGCCATTTCTGCAATTTTGCCATCGTGGAGTACCATGCCGCCGATGAGCTGCACATCGTAATGCACCATATTCCAGGTGATTTCAGCGCCGGCGGCCTGCCATTTATTTTGCCAGACGGCCTCTTCGCCTTCGATGCGCACATAGGTTTTGCCGGGGCGTGCGGCCAGTTCGCGATCGTGGTCGGTAGCCGTCACGCGCAGACTGCTGCTTTCCGTAAATCGGCGGGCGGTTTCCTTCACTACGGCAAACGCTTCGGGAAGGATATCTTGAAGGATGATTTCGAGTTCCTGATCGCGCTGCTTGATCAGCTTGTCGATTTGGGCAAAAATATCTTCTTTGGCAAGGAGGTCTTCCTGAGTTGCGGCTTCTTCGTGCAGGCGGGCCACCTCTTCATCTATGGCGGAGAGGTGCGCGGCAATGCGGCTGCGAAAATCATTGGTCTTCTGGCGCAATTCATCATTGCTCAGCGATTTCAGGCCGTCGAATATTTCGTTAATTTCGGCAACGATAGGGGTATAGCCGGCTACGTCGCGGTCGTGTTTGGTACCAAAAAGCTTTTTAAGCGAGTCGGAGATGGTTTTAAACATATCTTTTGACAATTATCGTCGGTGGTGGAATTCCCGTTTTCGCCGCAAAGATAGGCTTTTTGGGCAACACCTACTCTGGCGTTTGCACCGGAGTAAGGCATTTTGTTATCGCCTGGCGGAAGAAAAGAGTTGTCCGAATAAGGAAAAAAACATCCTCCCCGCCTTTGCGGTTAGAAGGGTAGTGCAAAATCTTTGCACATAATTTGTGCCATTGGCCCGTATTGGTCATTTATATCTTAAAAACAGGAAAAACTATGCCATTGTTGCCGAACCGCCCCTTCTCCCGCGCCATTTTGTCAGGCTTCTTTATATTGTATCTTGCTGTGGCAACCCTGTGGTTGGCCGGTTGCAGCGGAGACCAGGGCCGCGACGTGCGCGATTACTATTTTCCGCTTCAAAGCCTCGATGAGGGTTTGGTGTACGAATATCGCCCAATAGCCGATTCTTTAGCCGGCCCCAACTACTGGTACTACCGCTCCATTAAAACCGACTCGGCCATTTATTTGGCAGGCGCCTACTACGAGGCCGATTTTACGCCCACCCAGATCGTGCGCGAAGAGCTGGTATCCAACGGGATGTTGCTCAACGATCTCTTCCTGTTTGAAACCGACACCAGCGGCAAGCAGCAACAGGTGAAAGCGGAAGTGCTCTCCGGCAGCGTTTTTCCTTTTTCGGTGCGCGATTCCAACGACATTTACCTCTACAAGGTGCGCTTTCAGATGCCTTCTCAGCTCAATGGGGCCACTACCCTTATCGTCAACCGCCGATTTATGGGCGATACTTCGGTAGTTTTCCAAGGCAAGACCTACGACGCCGTTCGATTCGGGCTGAAAGGTGTGGTCGAAGTGCGCGACAGCATCAATGGAGATATTGAGCCCGCTTTTACAGGCCACGAGATCTATGCCCACAAAATAGGGTTGTTTTCCTACCGCCGAAACTACGGCGGCGCCGTCATGCAGTACCAATTGCATGACCGCTACCCCATGACCCAATTAGAAAAGATGAGCCGCAAAACGCTTGAGAAAAAGTAATCTCTATGCCCCCAGTTCAACCTTTATGCCCATGCGCTGCATCAGCAGGGTGGCATTGAAGCTCTGGCTGACGCCTTGTCTCAGTTGGTAATCGAAGCGCAGTTCGGCGCCTTCAATAGCTACTTCCATAGCCCAGTTTTCGATGCGGCCGCCGGCTTGGGCTTCCAGCGCGCCCAATTCAAGATCGTGGGTAGCCACCAATCCTGCGCCCTGGCCTTGTATGAGTTGGCGAATGAGCGCCCGGGCGCCGGTATGGCGGTCGCGCGAGTTGGTGCCCTTGAGGATTTCGTCCAGGATAAAAAATACCGGCCGCCCCCCCGTCTTTTCCGGGTTTTCAGCAGCTTCCAGAATGAAGCGCAGCCGCTTGAGTTCGGCATAAAAGCTCGATGTACTCTCGTGCAGGGCATCCTGAGTGCGCATACTGGTGTATACCTGCCACTGAGGCAAGCGCAGCGCCAGGGCGCAGGCGGGCGCGCCGCTCAGCCCCAGCACTATATTGAGGCCTACTGTGCGCAACCAGGTGCTCTTTCCGGCCATATTAGAGCCGGTGATGAGGTGTAGGCAGGCCGGTTGGCCAATGCTGATCTGATTGGCTACGCGCTTGCGCTCATGGATGAGCGGATGCCCCAGAGCCTGGCCTTCCAACCGGGGTTGATCAGTTATCACGGCAAACGCCCAGCCGGGGTAATTGTAGTGCAGATTTCCAAAACTGGCTAAGGTTTCCAGTTCGGCCAGCGCCTCGAACCAGGCAAATAGCCGGCCGCCGTATGCTTCCTTCCATCGGTCGATGCGATAAGCCCATTGCAGATCCCAGAGCCCGCCGAATTGCAGCAAGATGGAAAACACATTGTAGCGCACATCCAACTGCCCCAGATAGTAGGCCAGTTGGCGAAGGGCTGCCGAGGCTTTCAGCGCATCTGTCGGCGCCAACACGGCACTCAGGCCAACAAGTCGGGCATCACGGAAGGCGCCCGCTTCGGCCTGACTGATCAGGTCGGCATATACGCGCAGCAGGCTGGCAACCCGCCCCGTGCGCAGGTGCAGTCGATCTACTTCTTCCCGTTTGCGGGCCAGCAACCAGGCCGGCGGCGCCATCAGCAACAGGGCTACGCCCCAGGGCAGCCAAACCAACCACAGCCAAACCACCAGCGCAAACCATAACGGCGCCATCCACAGGGCTGCCCGCAGCCCCGGCGAATGAGCGGCCACCGGCGCATCGGCCAGCCAGGCTTTGAGCTCGGCGATCCGCCCCGGCGGCTCGTGGAGGGTCTCGCCCAATGCTTGCAGTTGCTGCCGCCAATCGAGCTGTTGGGCCATATCGCGCACAGCCGACTGCCGGGAAATGATTTCTTCGGTTTCGGCAGGCCCGCTCAGCCAATGAGCCAATTGCTGTCTGCCGCCCTCGGTTGCTGTACGGTTGAGAAATTGAAAGAGCGAGTATGCGCCAAAAAGATCCAAATCAAAAGAATAAGGATGCTGGTGGTCTATAAATTCGGCCCCGTCGGGATAGTCTGCATAGTCGCCATCCAAAGCCCGGGCCTCCCGGTCATTTACCTTGGCCAGCGCCTCTAATCGGCGCGCTTGCCGATCAATGCGCTGATGCCACTGCACAAAGCGGTAAAAACCCAGCAAAAAAACAAAGGCAAACGCTGTGGCATAGGCCCAGCTCGCCGAAGCGCATAGTATGGCCACAGCCATACCGAATACAAATGCAATAAGCCTTATCCAGGTAAATTTTTCATAGCGGGCGCGCTCGGTGGCCGCAGCGGCACGGAAGCGTTGCTCGCGCTGGCGGTAAAAATCCGGTTGGGGTTGATGGGGCATATCCACGGTAAACGAATTGCTTGAAGCCGCAAATGTAGCAAAACTCTCCAAGCTACTCGTCGTCGAGCTGTTCAATGGCTTCGCTGCTAAACGACGTCGGCGCCTGCCCTTGCCGAACAAACCGGCACCAGGGGCACTCCGGCCGACCACAGCCCGTATAAAAGTCCTGTTCCATAATTCGGGAATACGTATGCTTCAACAAAGCCTTGAGTTGGAGGGTATCCTCGGGCTCAAAAACCAATGCGCGCTCAGGGTAGCGCCCCTGGCGGTCGGGGTCTAAGTACGAGATCACCCCCGAGGCCACCCGAACCCCCGAGGCCGGCCGGCTGCCCTCGGCCAGCAGCTTATAAAAAACCAACTGCCGCCAGTATGCCCCCCCCTGCGGGTTGGCAGGCGTAGGCCGCGCCATCTTTCGGTCGTTGTGGCTACCCGTTTTATAGTCTGTCACCCTAAGGGTATCTCCATCTAACCAGTCTATGCGATCAATGACCCCGTGTATGGGCACGCCTTCTACCTCCACATGCCGCATACGCACCTCGGTGCGGGCTGTGCGGGGCCAGTGCGGGCTGTGTTGGCGGTAGTAGCCTGCCAAATGCCGGCGGCCTTCTTCCATTTTTTGCGCAAAGCCCCGCTCCGTGAAGAACGAGCGCGAACGCTGCATGGCCAACTCAAACTGGTACACAACCTCGCTCAGGCCGGGCAGTCGGCGTTCAGCGGAGGCAGCCAATTGCTCAAAACACCATTGCAGGGCATGGTGCATGGCAATGCCATAGGTGGCTGCCTCGCTTTGCACCTGAGGCGCCTGTAACACCGACTCGTAAAAGAAACCCAACGGACAATACAAATAGCGATTAAACGCCGAGATACTCAACCGAAAGCCCTCCAGCAGCCGGCTCACCGCCTGCGGCTCCAACACCGGCGCCGCCGGCGCTACAGGCTCCGTCAACTGGGCCAACTGCTGTACCCAGCGTTCATCGGCTGGGGCAGAAGCCGGCGTCACCGACAGCTCGCCCGATGCCAGCAGTTCATCGGCAAACTGACTACGCTGCAAAGGCTTATCCTGCTCCGTAGCCCGGGCATAAGACAGGTACAAATAGCTCTTGGCCCGCGTCATGGCCACATAAAAAAGACGCCGCCGCGCCTCGGTAGCATCCTCCTCCCCCGACCAGGTGAGGGTATCCGGCATCGGAAACTGCCGGTTGCGGGCGCCGCTGCCGGGATCCCAAAATTCCGTCGTAACATCCAGTAAAAACACGCTGTCGAACTCCAGCCCTTTCGCGCTATGGGCCGTAGTCAATTGTACAGCGTCGGTGAGCTCGCCCTCCGACTGCAAAGGCAGGATGAGCCGATTGGCGTCCATAAGCGCTAAGCTTTCCAACCACTGCTCCAGCGACAGCCTCGGCCGGCGCTCAGCCTCCTGGCGGGCAAAGTCGAGCAGGGTTTTGAGCAACTGCACCTGCCATATCCGGTCAGATGCCGCCATAGCCATACGCAGCAGGCCGCTGCCATTGATGGCCCGCTCTACCAACCGGGGCAAGGGCAGATCATAGGTGAACCCAATCATCTCCTCTATCCAGGCCGCTACCGCAGCCAGCCGGTCGGGCTGCTCCAACCCCGGGGGCCAGTGCTCCCGCTCCCGCAGCCATTCCCGCCACGAGGGGCGCTCAGCCGGCGACTGCCGGGCATAAGCCAGCGCCAACCGGGCCAGATCGGCCGGAGGAAGCTCAAAACAGCGAAAATGCAACAACCTGAACAGCAGAGGCTCGCCCCGGTGAGGATGCGTCGCTTCTGCCTGAAGATAAGCCAGCAGGTCGCGTAGTTGCTGGGCCATAATGGTGTCTAAGGCGTTCACCCGTCTCTTGGTCTGGTATGGAATGCCGCGCTGATCGAGCAACCGCTGCAATCGGCCTGCCTGCCGGTGTTGCGCAAAAATTACGGCCATCTCGCTCCAGGCTACCCCCCCGGCATGCCGGGCTTCCAATTCCAGTATCAGCGCTACCTCCTCCTGAAAGCGGTTGGGGTATTCCGCCACCACAGGCGCCATTGGCCTTGCTTCCGGGCGGCGGGCCGTCAGCAGTTTATCGATATTCAGCCCTTCGAGCTGCCTGCCTATGCGCTTTTCATTATAGCCAATAAGACTGCGGGCCGCATCGAGTATCGGCTGGGCAGAGCGGTAGTTCTCCGTCAGCACCACCGTAGTCAGGCTGTGGTCATAGCGCTCAAAAAAGTCGACGATGTTGCGCAGCCGGGCCCCCTGAAACTCATAAATCGACTGGTCGTCGTCGCCCACAATAAAAAGGTTGGGGCTGTCCCAGTACGACGCCAATAGTCGCAATATTTCATTCTGAGCGCCATTGGTATCCTGGTATTCATCCGTCAGTACATACAGATACTGCTCCTGATAGTTGCGCAGCAGCATCTCGTTGTCCTCAAAGGCCTTCAGCACCCACCCGATCATGTCGTTGTAGTCATAGCGCGCCCACTCGCGCAGCCGCGCTTCATAGGCAGGCAGCAGGGCGGCGGCGGCACGCAGTCGCTCCATACGCTCGTGCGCCTTCTCTATCTGGGCCGTCTTGGGGTCGCCCACGCGGTTGGGGCCACGGTTTATCTGGTATACATACTCCGGGCGGTTGGGCAGGTCGGCCAAAAAGGCGTCTATGCACTCCTGCACATAAGCCACCGACCAGTTTTCGGCCTTCATGCGCTGGAAAAGGTCGGCCAACTGGGCTTCATACAAGTAGGGGTCGGCCTGCCCCCGCCTCAGCGGATGGCTGCCGTCGAGGTCTTCCAGCAATCGCCGGATGATGTCTACCCGCTCCAGATCGCTCAGAGGCTGCAACTCGCGCCGCCCAAACAGCGCCAGATTGTCTTGCACCACCGCATGGCAAAACGAATGGAAAGTAAAAATAGGCGTTCGGTGCGCCTCCGGCCCAATGAGCGACAACAGCCGCTTCCGCATGGCCTGGGCGCCGGCATCCGTAAACGTCAGGCACAGAATGTTGTTGGGCAGGGCGTCGGTTTGGCGCAGTATCTGCCCAATGCGCGCCGCCAGTATCTGCGTCTTGCCCGTGCCCGGTCCCGCAATCACCAGCACCGGCCCCTCAATCTGTTCCACAGCCTGCCGCTGGGCGGGATTGAGCCGCGACAGCTCCCGCTCAAATGCCTGATTGTATTCCTGCCAGTTTAGCGCCAAGGTATCCTTGCTTTGGTCCGAAAGATAGCGCCTTAACCGCTAAACCCCAAGGATGGGGTGTTTTTTTTGGGCCCCGCCGCATGGCGCCCGCCTCCGAATAGCAGCTTGCGCGGCGCCGGGTGTTCCGCTCTTATGCGCTCGTTCACCCCGTGGAATATACGCTTCGCTATTCCACGGGGTGAACGAGCGCATACCGCTGCACCCCCTGGTCCGTACAGCAGAAGCAGCTTTCTTCGGGCTCAAAGCCGCACCAGTTTATGAGCATTACGGTTCCCCAGGCCAAGGTTTATAAACACCGGCTTGGAGAACTACAAATCTCCTGAGCGCCTTAAAACCGATTTAAAGTTTAATTTTTGAAAGCTCCCCTAATTCCTCGAAAGTCAACGTTACCTCCGTTGCGCCTAAGGCATAGGGCATGATTTCGTAATGTTCATAATAGAGAAAAATCCCCTCGGGCGTCAACCCATAATTGATCGGGAGCTGGAACTTAAAAATCTCGTCAAAATCGAAGCCTTCTTTAAAAATATCGGCTCTCTCCTGACGAATTTTCTTCTCCGCTAAAGCCTGCACTGCGGCCTTATCGGTCACGAGATCGTCCCACGTCAGTATCTTCCCCGATTGTGCATCGAAAGTGTTCAATGCCTCCGTTGGGCTGCCGTGTGCGCCTCCCATATAGGTTTCACCATTGATGGCCAGGGTAAGGTACTTTCCATTGTTCAGCAAAACGCCCCCATTGCTATTCGTCATCGCCCTGAAGCCGCCGGCTGACATGGCGGGCCCGCCCGCCTCTTTTTTAAAGTCGTCATGGATTTTGAAAAAAGCCCTGACGGCTTCATCGAGGGTTGCAGATTGTACTGAATCCCTCAGGTTACCCTCCAATATGGAAAACAGGTAACGGTTTGTCCACTTTGCAACAGCCTCTTGCAGGGCTTTTTCGCCCTTGAGTACGACGGGGTACATCAGGTCTACCTCGGCACAATCGAAGCGGGTATCGTCGTCTCCGGCTTTGTCGCAGTCTTTGCCCTGCTGTTTGCGAAATACCTGCTGCTCAACCGCGGGCGCCAGCTTGGCCAATTTGGCGGCAGCGATGGCCTCGGCGGCAATGGTCTCTACCTCATGCCTCGTGCCCATGCCCACTTCACCCTCGAAGTTGACTTCTATGGTTTCGGGCATGGTAGCCATCCTGACCAAGGAGTCGATGAGGATCATTTTCAGCGTTTCGAAGTCGGCGGCCGGCTGGCCAAAAACAGTCATCTCGCCGCTCTGCTTAACGGTAATCATCACGTCTTTCTCGCTGTTTTGGCAAGCTGCCATGTACATGAGAAAGAGCATGGAAAAACAAATAAAGATTAGATTTTTCATTTTTTGCTGAAGTTATACTGCGCGTTGGCAGGTTTTGTGCGTAAAGGTGCGGATAAACACAGAAACTTGTGCATAAAACCGGCCTCCGCAATCCATATTTTATCGGCCTGCTTTCAAGCAACAACCTTGGTTTAGAGCGTATTCAGGAATTCATGCCCGCCCGACAGCCCCAAAAAGATAGCCCATCGCCCCCCAAGGCAGTCGAGCCTTTCCGACAAAAAAACTCGGCAGCAATCCAAACCCGGCAGACCTGCCGTAAGTAGGACAGTTTTTGATTCATGACAACCAAACAAATCAACCAACAATGAAAACAGTTGTAAAAGCAGCCGGCCTGATGCTGGCTCTGACCCTGATGGTCACCGGACTGAGCGCCCAAAAAGATGCTACGGTAATGGTAGGCGGCGAGGCTATGTTCCCGATGAAAAACATTGTGGAAAATGCCGTAAACTCCAAGTCGCACACTACCCTGGTAGCTGCTGTAACGGCAGCAGGCCTCGTAGAGACGCTTAAAGGTAGCGGCCCCTTCACGGTTTTTGCGCCCGTAAACGACGCCTTTGAAAACCTGCCTTCCGGTACGGTAGAAACATTACTGAAGCCCGAGAACAAAGCTACGCTCACCAAGGTACTGACGTATCACGTAGTAGCGGGCAAGTACGATTTTCGCGCTTTGGCCGCCCGCATCCGCAAGGGCGATACAACGCTCAAGACGGTAAGTGGAGGCGTCCTGACGCTGATGATGAACGGCCCTCGCAACATAGCCATCAAAGACGAAAATGGCAATGTAGCCAACATCAATACTTATGATGTATACCAGTCGAACGGCGTCATCCACTCGGTAGATACCGTTTTGCTGCCCAAATAGGTTAGTGCAAATTTTCAGCTTCGTACACTACGCCCGGATCATCGGATTTGCCGATGGTCCGGGCTTGTTTTTATGGTTCTCCAAGCCAAGATTTATAGTTGCCTCCGCCAGATGGATGCGACTTCTACTGCCAGGCACGCCAGGCCAACACAAGGCCAAATACCACAAAAGCGGCACCGGCAATACGCCGAAGCCCCAAAAAATGGTGGGGCTTCATCCATTGGCGAAGGTGGCGGGCTAACGCAATTTTGGCCGTATCAGTAATGATGATGACGCCCAATATGCCGCCAAAAAAAAGCGCGGCAGCGCCTACATCGAGGTGGCGGTCAAGTACGACGCCCGTCATGGTACTGGTCCAGAAAAATACCGTAAAGGGATTGACGGTATTGACGAGAAAGCCTTTGAGCCAAAGGGCCTTCCACTGTTGGCGGGAAGTGATCTCACCCTCGGGAAACAGGGCCGGAGGTGTAACCAAGGCATAAACGCCATAACCCACCAGCACCAAAGCGCCAATGGAACCCGCTACCGGCGCAAAGGCCGGCCAATCGGCAAGGCGGCTCACATAGCTGAACCCCCAATAAACGCCAAAAATAAAAAGCAGATCGCTGATCCAGATACCCAGCCCCAGTACGATACCCAAGCGCAGCCCTTGCTCCAAGCCGGCTTGTATGAGCGCAAAAAACAAGGGGCCTGTAAGCATCGCCAGCAGCAAGCCAAGTTGTATGCCTTCCAGCAGCAGGCTCATCGGGGCCATTTTTCGCGGGCGGCAGCTAAACTGTCGGCCGGCCACACTTCCTGGCTCACCTTGGTGGCAGGCTCGTTGTTAGACTGTGGCGCATCGCCCGACTGATCGATTCGCCAGCCCTCGGGCAGGCGCAGCAGAGAATAAGAGGCATCGTAGGTTTCGTAGGCATCGCGTTCCCGGCAGGCACACCGGGCGCTGTCGCCTTTTACAACGCAGTTCAGCGCGAGAATATCAACGACACTCCCCGACGCGACGCCCGACGCCAAGCTATCGGCCAGCAGGCCCTGCCAGGCCGAAAGGTAGGCGCGCTTGGCAGGAGTACACAACTCGGCCGCAGCCGCCAGATTTTGCTCGCTGAGATGGCGCACAAAAGCGCGCACAATGGCCTCCGGCTCACCTTCGGAAACTTCGGGCCGGCAAGCGAAGCACAGGCCGGGCAACAGGCACGCCCACAAGAGCCGGCGAAAATCCATAAGGCGGGATTAACTGTTGAGCATCACCGGCATCACCAGCATGAGGATGTCTTCGCCTTCCACTTCTTCTACCGGCAGCAGTATGCCTGCCCGTGTGGGAGTGCTCATTTCGAGGCGCACTTCGTCGGACTCCAGCACGCCAAGCATCTCAACGAGGAAGCGGGCGTTGAAGCCGATGCTGAGCGGCTCGCCGTTGTAGTTACAGGGCAGTTGCTCGACGGCTTCGTTGGCAAAGTCGAGGTCCTGAGCCGATACATTGAGGCTGCCGTCGTTGAGGCTCAGCACCACCTGATTGGTCGTTTTGTTGGCGTAAATGGCGATGCGTTTGAGCGAGCTTTGGAAGTCGCTGCGGGTTACCGTCAGTTCCTTGGGATTATCCACCGGGATAACGGCGTTGTAGTCGGGGTAGCGGGCATCAATAAGGCGGCACACTAAGCTGGTATCGCCAAAGGAGAAGAATGCATTGGTTTTGCTGAAAGCCATCTTCACTTCGCCTCCATCGGGTAGCGCGCCCTTGAGGAGGTTGAGGGCCTTCTTGGGCACGATGAAGTTGGTGGATACGCCGCTTTCCACATTAGAGAAGCTGTATTTCACTAACTTATGGGCGTCGGTGGCCACCATGATCAGCTTATTGAAGTCGATCTGGAAGAAGACCCCCGTCATAGCCGGGCGAAGCTCGTCGCTACTGGTGGCAAACAGCGTCTTGTTGATGCCATTGGCCAGCAGGCGGGAGGGCAGCGTAATGGCGTCTACCTGATCGGGCTCAGGGATAGACGGATAATCGGCGCCATTTTCGCCTTTTTGCTTATATTTACCGTAGGCCGAGGTGATCTCGATGCCGTAAGTACTTTCGTCGATGGTGAAGGTAATGGGCTGAGCGGGCAGCGCTTTGAGGGTCTCTAAAAGGATCTTGGCCGGAATGGCTATGGCGCCATCCTGATCGGCCATCACCTCCATAGAGGTAATGATAGACGTTTCCAGGTCGGAGGTGGCGATGGTGAGTCGATTGCTTTCAATCCTAAACAGAAAGTCCTCCAGTATGGGTAGTACCGGGTTAGAAGCAATGGCGCCATTGGCCATTTGAAGTCTTTTGAGCAACTCTGAGGAGGAAACGCTGAATTTCATGATTTACCAGTCTTGGTGAGTTTGTTAAAGAGGCAAAATTAAGATTTCCCTCAACATCTGGCAGCCAAAATACTAACAATATGTGAATAAACCGGGCGTATGGAGCGAGCGTTATGCTTTTTAAGCGGCAAGACGTACCTTCGCCGGCCGAAAACAACCATATTCATGCCTAACCGCCGCAAAATGCCCTCCATACGCCCCGTAGGCGACATAAGCCTGCCCCCGCTGCGGGAGTGGCGCCTGCGCAATGGCATGCCTGCTTACAGCATTGATATGGGCGCGCAACCCGGGGTGCGCATTGAGTTGGTTTTTTTTGCGGGCCGCCCCTACGAGCAAAAACGCTTGGTGTCGAGAGCGGCTGCCGATATGATGGGCGAAGGATGCCTGGGTTATGACGCCACGGCCCTCTCCGACCACTTCGACTATTATGGGGCTTCCATTAGTTTCCCCATCAGCCTCGACACCACCAATGTGGCGTTGCTTTGCCTCAACAAGCACCTGCCGGAGGTACTGCCTGTTTTTGCTACTATGCTGGCCGAGCCCGCCTTCGACGATCAGGAACTGCGCCGTTTTTGCAAACAACACCAGCAATTGTTGCGCGAAGACCTGAGCCAGAGCGACGTAGTAGCGTATCGCGAAATTACGGGCGCTATTTTTGGCGCAGGCCACCCTTATGGCTACAACAGCAAGCCCGAAGACTTTGACACCCTGGCGCCCACCGACCTGCTGACGCACCACCAACGCTATGTGCAGGCTGCCAACGGCTTCATCATCATTGCCGGGCGTGTGACGCCTGAAGTAGAGACAATGATCGATCGCTATCTGGGGCAGTTGCCAACGGGCATGCCGGCCGAACCCGTGCCCTTCCCCCCTTGCC
>CAYOTJ010000027.1:0-14766 GCA_964406855.1 uncultured Saprospiraceae bacterium | reverse complement strand
CCCCGGAGCTACCCCGGCCCCGCCGGCTCAGGAACCGCCCAAGCCCGGCCTCTCCCAAATCGGCTATGACCCCCAAGGCAGTAATGCGCCAACCTACGAGTTCGACGACATCCGCCCCATGACCACCGATCGCTACCAGCGCCGCCCTCCGGGCCACGACGAGCCCTACGTTAAAGATGCCGCCGGCCGCGATCAGCGCATGGAAGAGGAACGCCGCAAACAACGCGAATTGGATGAGCAACGCCGCCGCGAAAAACTGCGCAATGCAGCTCCCGCAGCGCCTAAGCTCAAC
Organism: uncultured Saprospiraceae bacterium; assembly: GCA_964406855.1. Taxonomy (GTDB): domain Bacteria; phylum Bacteroidota; class Bacteroidia; order Chitinophagales; family Saprospiraceae; genus JAUMBM01. Next base: position 14,474 of record CAYOTJ010000027.1, on the reverse strand, counting down.
AACCCGAATACCATCAGCGAATTAGAAAGCGAACCGGCTTACCTCCGCCGCGGCATACGCCTCGACGACGTGCCCAGTTCCGCCGATCATCAGCTCTCTCGTTGGACCATCACCGACGACGAAGAGCCCGAGCTACGCACCGGAGGCAACGCCTACCTCCACGACAACGTGGACTAGGCCTCGCGGCCCCGCCGGCGGGCTAAAGTCTTTTCCATTACCTTTTATGTTTAGGTTTTGTGCCGTCTTCCGGTTCTGCGGAAGGCGGCTTTTTTTTAGGGGCCCCGCCGCATAACACCCCCCTTCGAGATCACCGCGGGCGGCGCCGGGTGTTCCGCTCTTATGGCCCGGCATTGCGTTTATGCCCCAACCCTTAGCGTCAGACCCGGGCCGGGCCATACCGCTTCACCCCCTGGTCCGAACCCAATTTGCCGCCTACAGCCGTCTGATGATCCCGCTGCATAAGTCTAATGAGCCGTAGAGCGCAAGCAGTGAAGAGGGGAGGGCGCCAGGCCAGATAAGCAACCCCCGGCTTTCTGAGCGCAAACGGCCCCTTTAAAAGGCTGCTGAGCGCTGGAAGATCAGCGCACACGACCCCGGTCTTGCTTGTATTATCCGTTAAAACCCGTACCTTAGCGCTATCTAAGCATATACCAGGCGCTAACCATTTTATCAAATTTGACCATGACAACCGATACCACCAGCACAGCTACTACCAGCACAGCGCTCATGCAACTCGAAGAGCAGTACGGCGCCCACAACTACCATCCCCTGCCCGTAGTGCTCTCACATGGCCAGGGCGTACACGTCTGGGATGTTGAAGGCAAACAATATTTCGACTTCCTATCGGCCTACTCCGCCGTCAATCAGGGCCATTGTCACCCGCGCATCATCAATGCCTTAGTAAAACAAGCCGGGGAACTCACCCTTACTTCCCGTGCCTTTTACAACGACAAATTAGGCCTGTACGAGAAATTCGTCACCGAATACTTCGGCTTCGACAAGGTACTGCCCATGAATACCGGCGCCGAAGCCGTCGAAACCGCCATCAAAATATGCCGCAAATGGGGCTACCAGAAAAAAGGCATCCCCAACGGAGAAGCTAAAATTATCGTATGCGGCCAGAATTTCCACGGCCGCACCACCACCATCATCTCTTTTTCCAGCGACCCCGATGCCCGGGGACACTTTGGCCCCTACACCCCGGGTTTTGTATCGGTGCCCTACAACGATTTGGAAGCCCTTCGGGCCGCCCTCGACGACGAACCCGAAAAAATCGCCGGCGTCCTTCTCGAACCCATTCAGGGCGAAGCCGGCGTGTACGTGCCCCACGACCGCTTCATCCCCGATGCTGCCGCTCTCTGCCGCGAGCGCAACATCCTGTTCATCGCCGATGAAATCCAAACCGGTATCGGCCGCACCGGCAGCCTGCTGCGCGTATGCGGCGACTGCACCTGCCAGGGCCACTGCGAGCGTCAGCCCGCTACCTACACCCGCCCCGATATCCTCATTCTCGGCAAGGCCATATCCGGCGGCGTATACCCCGTATCTGCTGTATTAGCCGACAGCGCCATCATGGACGTCATCCGCCCCGGCCAGCACGGCAGTACGTTTGGCGGCAACCCCTTGGCCTGTGCCGTAGCCATCGAAGCCCTCAATGTGGTAAGGGATGAAAAGCTCACCCAAAACGCCCGTCGCCTCGGCATCATCTTCCGCCGGCGCATGCAGGCCTTAGCCGATCGCCGCCCCGACCTCGTAAAATTGGTGCGCGGCCGAGGCTTGCTCAATGCCGTCGTCATCAATGACAGCCCTCAAAGCAAAACCGCCTGGAACATCTGCGTGGCCCTGGCCGACAATGGCCTCTTGGCCAAACCCACTCACGGAAATATCATTCGCTTTGCACCGCCCCTCGTTATTACCGAAGAACAGCTCCAAACTTGCTGCGACATCATTGAAAAAACAATTTTGGCGTTCTGACGTACAACATTTTTAACAGTTACCTTCGTTTGTGTTTGGGAATTTAGCACTAAACAGACAACAAAATCATACTCGATGAACAATCGATTGTTCGCACTACTTGTTGCCTGCTTCCTTGCCGTAGCCGGCTTTGGCCAGCAAACCACGGTATACACGGAAGCATTCCGTTCGTACAAACAGGCTGAGGCCTTCTTTGAGCAGGGCCTTTACGCCAAAGCTCGCGATCACTATGGGCAGGTCGTACAACTGCTGCTGCCGGTAAATGAAGCCGATTCCGAACAACTGCGCGTACTATCCGAACTGGGCTACGCCAAAGCAGCCGTACGCCTAAAGCAGCCCGATGGCGAAAAACTCATCCTCGATTTTATCCGTAGCCACTCCCCCGACCCCATAGCCAATCAGGCGCTGATCGAAGTGGCCAACTACTATTTTGATAGCGGAGAGTTTGAAAAGGCCTTGCCTTACTACGCCCGCGTGCCCCTTAGCGGCCTCCCCAAAGAGGAAAAAGCTCAGGTGCGCTTCCGCATGGGCTACGCCCAATTTGTGCAGAAGCAGTTCGCTATGGCCAAACAAAACTTCCGCGAAATCAAAGACCTTCAAACCGACTACTATTACCCCACCAACTATTATCTCGGCCTTTGCTATTTCTATGAAGGCTCCTATGATGATGCCGTGCGCCAGTTTCGCATCGTAGAAAAGTCTACCCGATACGACGACTTCATACCCTACTACCTCACCCAGATTTTCTTCGCCCAGCGTCGCTACGACGAGCTGCTGGCCTATGCCGAGCCCCGGCTCTCCGAGCCCAGCCTCAAAAATGTCAAGGAAATCAACCAGTTGGTAGGCCAGTCTTACTTCGAAAAAGAAAATTACACCAAGGCTCTTCCCTTCCTCGAATACTATGCCGAACGCACTTCCGGCATGCGCGAAGAAGAGTTCTACCAGCTCGGCTTTACCCAGTACAAAACCGGAAACTACGAAAAAGCCATCCGCAGCTTCCGGGAGGTGAGTACCCAAAACAGCGAACTCAGCCAGTCGGCCAACTATTACTTAGCCGATTGCTACCTCCGCCGGGGCGATAAGTCATCTGCGCGCGCTGCCTTTAGCAATGCCAAGCGCATGAACTACGACCCCCAAATCACAGAGGACGCTACCTTCAACTACGGCAAGCTCTCTTATGAGCTCAAAGACCCCCGTGAAGCCATCGCCGCCCTCCAAACCCTCGGCCCTACCAGCCGCTACTACCTCGAAGCTCAGGGCCTTATGGGCGAAGTCTTCCTGTCGTACCGCGACTACCAGCAGGCCATCGACGTACTCGATAAAATACCTAATAAAACGCCTCAATTGCAGGAAACCCTGCAAAAGGTCATCTACTTCCGAGGCCTTCAGCTACTTCAGGAAAACAAACCCGAAGAAGCCAAGGTCTTGCTCCAGCGCTCGCTGGCCAACCCCATCGACCAGCGCACCCGCGCTCTGGCGCTCTATTGGCTGGCCGATATTGCCCACCAGCAGAAGCGCTATCAGGAGAGCATTCAGCTTACCAATCAGTTTCTTACCTTAGCCAGAACCCAAACCCGCCTGCCCGACGAATCATCTGTATTCTCCGGCAATTATCTGCAAGGGTATAATTATCTCAAGCTCGATAACTACACCGCTTCCCTCGACTTCTTCCGGGAAGCCGTCGACGGTATCAAACGCAACCGCAACTTCATCTCTAACCCCACCGTGCGCGATAATATGCTGGGCGATGCCGTACTCCGCACCGGGGATGCTTACTTTAAGCGCAACCAGTACAACCAGGCCATTCAATACTATGATGAAGCCGTAAACAACCGCTATAGCGGCTACATCTACGCCCTCTATCAAAAGGCCCTCATCGAAGGCCTGCGTGGTCGTACCGCCGAAAAAATACTGGCTCTTGAGCGCATCTCATCAGAGTACAGCAAATCGGAATACGCCGATGACGCCCTCTTTCAACTGGGCCTGACCTATCAGCAGATTGGCCAGCTCAACAAAGCGGTGGCGCCCTTGCGTCAAATTGTAGAGCAGTATAAAACCACCTCCGACCTCGTGATCCCGGCCCTGTTGCAATTGGGCCTGGTGAGTTATAACTTAGGCAACCTCGAAGCCGCTGCCAACTACTACAAACAGGTATTTTCTAATAACCCCAGCTCGGCCGAAGCTAACCTGGCACTGGCAGCCCTCGAAGACATCTACGTCGACGATATGGGCCGCGCCGACCTCTACTTTGCCTTTCTCGAAACCGTGCCCGGCTACAAAGTCGATAACCTCTCCCGCGATAGCATCAACTTCCGCGCGGCTGAGGCCCAATTCGAAAACGCCAACTACCAGCGCGCCATTGAGAGCTATACCGACTACCTGCGCCAATTCCCCAATGGCCGCAACATCCTCACCGCTTATTACCACCGCGGCGAGTCGTATACCGTACTCAAGCAGTACAGCCAGGCCCTTCGCGACTACGAGTTTGTCATCAGCAAAGGCTCCAGCACTTTCTTTATGAAGGCCCTCGAAAAAGCGGCCATCATCGCCTACAACCACGAACAGGACTTTGCTAAGGCTTACCAACTCTACTCCAGGCTGGAACAAACCGCTCAGGACGAAAACCTTCGCTTTGAAGCCCAGCTCGGCGCCATGCGAAGCGCCTATCGGGCCGGCAACAATGCCGCCGTCGTAGAACTCGCCAACCGGGTGGCCAACAACCCCCGCGCCAACGACCAGCAAAAGGCCACGGCTCAGTTCTACATCGGCAAAAATGCTTACGATCGCCGCGACTACGATGCCGCGCTCCGGGCTTTCAATGAAAATATTCGCCTCAGCGACAATGAGCAGACGGCCGAAGCCCGCTACCTCAAAGCAATGGTCTATTACCAGCGCCGCGACCTCGAAACCGCCCAGCAACTCTCTATGGCCGCCAACAAGGAAAGCTCCGCCTACCCCTATTGGGTGGCCAAAAGTGTGATCCTCCTCGGCGATATCTTCACCGATAAAGGCGACTTGTACAACGCCCGCGCCGTGTTTGAGGCCCTGCTGGAAAACTATAAAGAGGATCAGACCCTCGTCAGCGAAGCTCAGCAAAAGCTTCAGCGGGTCAATGAGCGCATTAATCAAGGTAGCCGCCTTCGCAGCACCGATCCCAATCGTCTCGAACTCGACAATGGCGGCAATTAATTTTTGCCCCGGAATCTCTTATTTCTTCGCCGCTGGAAGCCCCCGATATGACGGCTTCCAGCGGCGGCAAAACCGCAGAAACCACCAGAACAATGTTCAATAACCATAAATTGCATATTGGCCTGCTTGCGCTGGCCGCCATCTGGATGACCGCCGACCTGAGCGCTCAGGGCGATCTGCCCACCGGCCAGGTCGATGTAGTACGCACCTTTGAAGCTCGCCTCGCCGAAGCAGAACGCATCGACGTAGCTCCTCAACTCCCTCCTCTCGATACAACCACCCGCCGGCAAACTTATAGCATCAATACCAAAACCCTGGAGGTGGCCTATCTGCCGCCCCAGATCCGGCCGCTGGCCTTTCGCACCGAAAAACCCGAGGAAGGCTATAACGGCTACCTCCGCCTCGGCGCTGGTCTGCCCCTCTCGTTCTACGGTGACTTCTCTTACGACGCCACCAAAAACGAACAGTTCGACCTCGGCGTAGCCCTTTCCCGACATACCACCAACAACACCTCCCGCGTTGAAAACCAGCGCGCCAGTCGCAATAATTTTGGCGTCAATGGCACTTACTACTCCAAGGAAGGTTTTGCCGTCAGCGGCAATATGGGCTTCCGAACCCGCACCCATTACTACTACGGCTACAACGAGCTCAACAAAGAACTCGAAACCGACCTTTACTCCTTTCAGCCTGAAGATGTGCGCCAGCGATTTAATATGTTCGATATAGGCGCCAAAATCTTCAACGGCCAACGCACCCAGGGCGACATCAACTATAGCGCCGGCGTCAACCTCTACCTGCTCGAAGACAGCTATGCCGCCCGCGAAAACGGCCTCGACCTCAAACTCTCGGCCACCAAGTGGTTCAATGAAAAACACCCGCTACGCGTCAACATTCGCACCGATTTTACAGCCTACCGCGATACGGCCCGCCAGAACCTCAACAACTTCTACCTGAACCCCACCTACACCTATCACAGCAGCCGGTTTCAGGCCAAAATTGGCTTCAACCTAACCTCCAACGAAGACAACTTCAGCTTCTTTCCCGACCTCGAAGCTACCGCAGTAGTCATCGAAGGCGTCGTAAACGCTTATGTGGGCGCTACCGGCACCCTCCAGAAAAACAACTTCCGCAACCTCAGCGATTATAACCCCTTCATCCACACCCGCCTGCGTTTGCGCAACGCCCGCGAAGCCGAATACTACGGCGGTATCAAAGGCAATGTCGCCGGAGCTACCTACAACGCCCAGGTCAGCTACAAAAATGTAGACAACCTCGCGCTGTTCCAACTCCGCGACCCGCTCGATTCCATTGTCACTTTTGGCGTCCTCTACGATACCGCTAGTATATTCACCATCAAAGGCTCCATTTCCATGCCCCTCAGCGACGGCATTGACGTACACGGATCGGTGGCTCAGCATTTCTTCTCCCTCGAAACCGAAGAAAAGCCCTGGCACCTGCCCTCTCTCTCCCTCAGCGCCGGCGCCCGCTATGCCACCCCCGATAAAAAAGGCGCCATCCGCCTCGATCTGTTCCTCGAAAATGGCGTACCTTACCGCAACATCGATGGTGAAACCAAAAACCTCAACGGCCTTTTTGATCTCAGCATCGGCGGAGAGTACTTCTTCTCCAAAAACTTTGGCGGTTTCATCACCCTCAACAATTTGGCCAATAACCGCCGTCAGCGTTGGTATCGATACCCAACCTTCGGCCTCAATGTTATAGCCGGCGTCAGCGCCAGATTCTAAAATATCTTTCACCTCAACGAACGAGAGACGCGGCAGCAGCCTGCGTCTCTCGTTTTGTTAGCTGGTAGCAAGTTAAGCATAATAGGTATCCCGGGCTCGATCTAATGTTAACTCAATGTAAATTATTTTTTAACCAAACGTAAATTTAACTTGACTTCCCCCACATTTCTCCATAACTTTGCAGGCCGCGCCTCATGGAAAACTTCCATTTGGGCGTCGGAATCATGGTTTAACCAAACTAATTTTATGGGAAATGCAAAAAATGCTTGTGCTCATATTGGTTTGGTTGGCCGGTGCGGCCTCAGCGCAACACCCCATATCGTTCCTCAATATTCCACCCCGATCATTGGAGGTGGAGCCCATCGGATCAGCTAACTCCAGCCAACTGTATCCGTTTGAGCTGGTACGGGGAATGATTTATGTCAGCGCCAGCCTCAACGGCCAATCCGGTCAATACATCCTCGACACGGGCGCTCCTTGTGTCGTTATCAACACCCTTCCGGGCAGCCAAAGCGTCAACGAAGGCCATTCGATAGCCCAACCCGTAGCTGTAGCCTATGGCGCTGCTCAGTCATTTGACTTTGCAGGCCGCAGTCGGCGCAACATCACTACGCTGGCCGTCGATATCAGCCACCTCGAACGGGCCGCCAGTCGCTCTGTAGCCGGGCTTATAGGTTATGACGAGTTCAAAGACAGCGAGTTGTACCTCAATTACCCCGGTCGCCAGATCAGTGTATTCAAGCCAGGCCTCAACCGCCTCCATCGCACGGGCGAGCCCATTTTCAGCCTGCCCTTTGTACTCGACGGCCATCTGCCCGTGGTAGAAGTTGAGGTAAACGGCCGGCGGTTGCGCCTCGGCATAGATACCGGCGCAGGCGCCAATCTCATTGATCCGGCCGCCCTTGCCCGGTTAGACGCCAACGCGTTCAAAAAACTGGAAGCAGAAACGCTTCAGGGCCTCGACCAGCAGGTGCGTCGCGCCGAACAGGTAGTGATCGCTCACTTGGAAATAGAAAACCTGAAAGTAGCGGGTATGCCTTTTTTAGAGAGCGACCTGGCAAGTCTGAAATCGGGCGCGGATATTCACCTCGACGGACTGCTTGGCTATACCTTTCTCCGGCACTACAAACTGTCTATCGACTACGCTTCGCGCCAACTGCACATCTGGAGCATAACGCCCTGACGCTTACCAGTGCAGCTCGCCCGGGGTTTTATGATTCCCATACGGATCTCCGGGCGAGCGCTTATACCAACAAATCGAACAACATGCGGCTATCGTTGATGGACTGATAGTTCATGCGGCTTTGGTCCATGCGGGTCAGCAGCGCTTCGCAATCTTCGCGGCGTTCTACTTGTATGCCCACTAAAGCCGGGCCAAACTCCCGGTTATGCTTTTTGATATACTCAAATCGGGTAATGTCATCGTTGGGGCCCAGCACATGGTTTAGGAAATCGCGCAGGGCGCCCGCCCGCTGCGGAAAGCGGATGATAAAATAGTGTTTCAACCCTTCGTGCAGCAGGGCGCGTTCCTTGATCTCCTCGGTGCGGGTGATGTCGTTATTGCTACCGCTTACTACGCATACCACCGTTTTGCCCTTTATGGCGTCGCGGTATTGCTCTAATGCCGCAATGGCTAATGCCCCGGCAGGCTCTACTACGATGCCATCTTCGTTATAGAGCTGTAGGATGGCGCTGCACACCTTGCCTTCCGGCGTCAGCAGCATGTCGTCTACTACCTGCCGCGCTATTGCAAAAGTGAGCGCTCCCACCCGCCGTACGGCTGCCCCGTCTACAAAGTTGTCAATTTGCTCTAAAGACACAAGTTCGCCGCGGCGCAGCGACTCGTACATGGCCGGCGCGCCGGCCGGTTCTACGCCTACCAACCGGGTGCGCGGGCTCATCTGTTTGAAGTAACTGCCTACCCCGGAGATAAGGCCGCCGCCGCCTACGGCAGCAAAAACATAGTCGATGGGGTGATCGCAATCTTCTAATATTTCGGCGCCCACCGTGCCCTGCCCCTCGATAACGCGGGCGTCGTCAAAGGGATGTACAAACATGAGGCCATCGCGTTCGCAGGCCTGCATGGCTTCGGCATAGGCATCGTCAAAAGTATCGCCGTATAAGATAACCTCTACGAAGTCTTTACCAAAACCCACAACTTTGCGAACCTTCTGCTGAGGCGTTACGCTGGGCATAAAAATGCGGCCTTTTACTTTCATGGCATGGCAGGCAAAAGCCACTCCCTGGGCATGATTGCCGGCGCTGGCACAAACAACTCCTTTGGCCAGTTGTTCGGGCGTCAGCGTAGCCATTTTATTGTAGGCGCCCCGTATTTTGTACGACCGCACTACCTGGAGGTCTTCCCGCTTGAGGTATACCCGACAGCCATACAACTCCGACAGTCGGTGATTGTACAACAAAGGTGTAGGTTCTGCTACGCCCTTGAGGCGCACCCGCGCCTGATAGATGTCAGCCACCTGAATAAGAGGGGCAGAAGAAACAGCATACTGCGACATGAAGGACGTACATTTTTGACGGCAACGGGGTTGCGCCTTATGCAGACCGCAACCCCGCCTCCGCCAGATGTAAGATGGTGGTTTTTAACTGATAGCTACGCGTGGGCTTATTGTTCTACCGCTTGGGGTTGGTTTTCGGGGCGCAAGCTGCGCACCGTCCGTCCGGCTTGCCACATTTCGCTCTCCCGCAGGTCGGTTAACTCGGCTTCCAACTTTTGGCGGTAGTCGGGCTGGCTGTTGGAGTCAATTGATCGCTGGGCTTCATTGCCGGTGGCCACGCTGTCGTACAGCTCTTCAAATACAGGCGATACGGCATCCCGGAACTTCTTCCACCAATCGAGGGCGCCGCGCTGGGCTGTAGTAGAGCAGTTGGCATACATCCAATCCATGCCGTTTTCAGCTACCAGCGGCATGAGGCTTTGGGTGAGTTCTTCGACGGTTTCATTGAAAGCCTCTGAGGGCGTGTGCCCCCGGCGGCGCAGGCAGTCGTACTGTGCTGCAAAGATACCCTGAATGGCGCCCATAAGGGTGCCGCGCTCGCCTGTGAGGTCGCTATATACTTCGCGCTGGAAGGAAGTCTCAAACAAATAGCCCGAACCTACGCCAATGCCCAGCGCAATAACGCGATCGCGGGCGCGGCCCGTGGCGTCCTGGAAGATGGCAAAGCTGGAGTTGAGGCCCCGCCCGGCTACAAACAACCGGCGCAGGCTGGTGCCCGAGCCCTTGGGCGCTACCAGAATGACATCTACGTCGGCCGGCGGCACTATGCCTGTACGCTCTTTATAAGTAATGCCAAAGCCGTGTGAAAAATACAGGGCTTTGCCAGGCGTCAGCAGGGGCTTAATGACAGGCCACATAGCTATCTGAGCCGCGTCGGAAAGCAGGTATTGGATGATGGTACCGCGCCGGGCCGCCTCTTCAATATCAAAAAGGTTGACTCCGGGCTCCCAGCCGTCGGCAACGGCTTTGTCCCACGATTTGCTGGGGTGGCGCTGACCTACAATGACGTTAAAGCCGTTGTCGCGCAGGTTCAGGCCCTGGCCGGGGCCTTGGACCCCATAACCAATGATCGCAATGGTTTCATCGTGCAGTACTTCGCGGGCGTGCTCAAGGGGGAATTCCTCGCGGGTGACGACGTTTTCTTCGACGCCGCCAAAAGTCAACTTAGCCATAAGACAAATTGTGTTTTTCAAAACAATAAAATGCAGGCCGCTATAGCGGTTGCGGCCAACAAAAGTCTGCCATTTTTAGGCAAAGGCCAAGTTGAGAGGACAACAGAATTAGCGCGAAATACGACGCCCCTTCGGAAATCAGGAAATGTTAACTCCTGATTTCCAAAGGAATAAAAGCGCCTTAGAACCAATCGCCCCTGTTAAGGAACGGAATAAAACTCTTTGGAAGCGCGGCGGGGCGAAACTGTAGCTATGTACTGGTTTTCTGCTACGATATAATATTGTATGTCTTTGCCATCCGGGATTTCAGCGCCCCAGATGCCATCTTCAGCCATTTCGTCCTGATGGCCGCCGTCGTCCTTGAGTTCGGCCTGCTTCCAGGGCGTATATTGGCCATAGCGGTAGTAGAGGGTCATCTTGGTAGCGCCTGTAGCCTTGGCGCTAATGGCTACTGTACTGCCCAGTTTTAGCGCTGTGGGCTTCTCCAGTGCGGGGCCTTCCTTTGACAGTGCCGGATGCGACAACAGGTAGGTCACACGGCTGCTCATCAGTTCCTCTATGCCCACAATGCTGGTGTTGTCTACTACCACTGTCTGGCTGAGGTTTTGCCGGAAGGCCTCCATATTATACAGGCGATTGCTGTCGGCGGCTACTTCCGGGGCGATGATGGCTTGTATGGCTCTGGCCCGCTCCAGGTAGCGCCCGTTGGCAAAATTCTCATCTACAATGGTGCGCATGTGCGCTAAGTAGATCCGGCGGTAGTGATCATTTTCCAGCAGGCGCATGATCAGGGGGCGCTTCTCATTGCGCTCGGTAAAGTGCAGAAAGGGGCTAAGCTCGGCCATTTTCTCATTCGTCAGGGGCGCGCCTATGCCTGTGCGGCGGAAGCCGCCGAAGCTTAGGTTCATATCCCAGACGATGGGTCGCCAGATGCCAAAGGTATCCCGGTACATGTAGTAGTTGTGGCAGAGTTGCCCGATATAGCTGTCGAGATTGACGATCACATTGTCGAAAGCAAGCATCCACAGGGTCTCATCTATGTTGAGGATGGACGGCAACCGTTGGGGTTCGCGGCTCATAATGCGCGTAAACTCGATGAGCGCCCGCCAACTGCCCTTTTCCTTGGGTTCGTACAAGGCCCGGTAACAGATGGAGTCGGGGCCCAGATACTGGAGATTTGACTTGTCGCCTTCGAGGCAACCCGTAACGCGCTCCTCATGCCAGAAGGGGTCGCATTTTACCAGCACTCCTTTGTCGTTGCCAAAGAACTTTTCGATAAGGTCATCATCGATCGACTCGCTGAGGTTATATACGCCCAAGTATTCCCCTTCCACATAGACCTTGGCAAAGTTGGCCCGGGGCGCCGACATGTACAGCCCTGCAATTTCGTAAGCCAGCACCTCGCGCAGGAAGCTGGGGTCCCGGAATACGTTCGACAGCTTTAGCGTGGTATATCCGCCTGGCAGCCGCAGGTTTTTGGTGCTGTGATTGACTTTGATGTTGAAGGGCAGTTTTTGGTAGCCACTGTTGCGGACATTAAAGTAGGAGCTATTGCCCTTATAGCGGATACCCGCCCCGGCATACAGCTTGCCATTGATCTTCACATCGGCCGTGAGGCGCGTCTCGTAGCCGCCCTCTTTGAGCGAATCGAGGCGTTTATGCCAGTCGGGTTCTTTAAAATCGACTTCAATCCGCAGTATCCGGTCGAGGGCATAAATATCTTCCGGCGGAGCGGTCGTCTTTTGCGACCATAAAACAGGCGTAGCCCCCAGCACAGCTAAGGCGGCAACCGCTATCCAACGCAGCATAGCTTTCTCGTTAAGTAACTAACTTAGTTATTGATCTTCGACAAAGAGGTCGAATGCAATTCGTACATGTAACGCGCCGGGCTAAAACTTATTGCCGCCGCATTTTCAGCCTCAATGTAGTATTCGATGGCCGCATCGGCGGCATTGGGGATCACGATGCCGCCAAAGATACCGTCGCCGGCATTTTTGTCGTAATGTTTGCCATCATCGGCCATTTCCACCGACATAAAGGGCTGGCCCGGCTCAAGGCGGTAGTAGATGCGCACCCGCTTGGGGTAGCCGTCTACCTTGGCGTGAATCCGAAACTCTTCTATGCGCTGGCTCGCTAAGCGGGGCCGCTGCTCTACGGCTACCTCCGACACAACGGGTGGCAGTATGGTATACAAGGCCTGGCTTTTGAGCCACTCTACCCGCTTCGACATAAAGTCGATCAGGCCCGGAATACGGCTACGCGAGCCTACCACATCCGTCAGCGACTTGTTGATCTCCTCGGCCGTATAATACTGGTTGGGGTCGTTGGCGAGTACGGGTTTGATGAAGTCGCGCAGTTCATTGGCGCGTTGGGCATAGCGGCCGTTGGCAAACCAGTCGACCATCAGGGTGCGGTAGTGCGACAGGTAGCGCTTGCGCCAGTATTCATTGGCCAGCAATTTGCTGATGAGGGGCCTGGCTGCATTATCGCTGTGAAGGAATGGATCGAGCTGCACTAATTGGGGCGTCACTAAGTCAGACTCTGCAATGCCCGTGTTCTTAAAGCTGCCAAAGGCTAAGTTGAGCTCGCCCAGCACGGGCGTCAGTTGCCCGCGGGCATTTTCGGCCAGGTAATACTGATTGGCGTATTGGCCCGAATAGCTGTTGAGGTTCACGGTCAGGTTGTTGAAAGCCAGCATCCACAACGCCTGGTCGACGTCTAATGCAGCCTCCAGCGGTTCGGGTTTGTTGCCGGCCAGCGCCTCTGTAAGCGCCAGCAGGGGCGCCCAACTGCGGCCGCTAAGCCGATCGAAATTATGCTCCAGACACTCTTCGGAAGCCTCGTGCAGCAAGGAGCCGTATACGCGGGGGCCGCAACCTGCGGGCGCCGTTTCGCTCAACTGAGGGCCGGCATAGTATACCGGCTTATAAAGGCTGCCAAAGTTCCTGGACAGAAAGTCGTCTTTGACTACCTCCTGATTGATGAATAAGCCGTAGAATTCTCCGTTGATATACACCTTGGCGTAATTGGCTCTTGGCGTGGGCATATACTGCCCTGCGATCTCGGCCGCCAGCACCTCCCGCACCAGCGAGGGGTCGCGCAGGGCGCTCGAAAGGTCGACGGAGGTGCGCCCCTGATAGGAATAGTCCGGCGCATATTTGTTCAAGCTGATGTACAGGCCATTGCGCTTGCCGCCCGGCGTAAACGAACGCCCGTCGCGATAGCGAACGCCCACATCTTTGCTCAGTAACTGCCCGTTGAGGGTGAGTTCGGCATCCAGCAAATCTTCCCCGTTGAAACGCAGCGAATCCAGCAGATAGCGCCAGTTTTGGTCGCGAAACTTGAGCTGAATCTCCTGGATGGTCTTTACATCGTAGAAGTCGGCCTGGGCCGAAAGCGTTGTACGACCTATAAAAAGCGTCGCTAACGCAAGAAAAATGTACCCGTGTTTCATAATAAAAAGCGATGGTATGTTGATTTTACAGCCGGGGCAAGTATACGCATTTTTGCCGATAGCGCCACCTCCCGGCCCCCCTCAAATGAGCCGGCGCCCTATTTTTACCCGTAAGCGGTTGCTGCACAAGCTTTTTCTTAGCTGTTGGCTGCGGCGCCACAAATTTTTACTACATAAAAGGGCCAACCGCTTGCACAATTCGTGTAACCCCCCTATATTTGCATCGACAAGTTTTGTCAAAGATATTTCTTTTCACATCAGAGAGAGCGCGTTTTTTAAAGGAGCCCTGCCCATCTTATTTCAGGGCTCACTTTTTTTTCAGGACTTTCCTTATTATAGTTCTCTAAGCCAAGATTTGTGAATCTAGATTTGCTCTTTTTCCGTCCGGCGGCGTTAAAAAGCCTCGCCATAACTTAGGCTATGT
>CAYOTJ010000026.1:0-14799 GCA_964406855.1 uncultured Saprospiraceae bacterium | reverse complement strand
CGGCCGGCAATTGGCCCAAAGCCCTGCCTTCCAGGGGGTCAATGCCATCGTGCCTGTGCCTTTACACCCCCGCAAACAACACCTGCGCGGCTACAACCAAAGCGAGCGCTTCGCCCAGGGGCTGTCAGAGAGCATGGGCATTCCCTGCTTCCCCGCAGCGCTGCAACGCAATGCCTATACCGAAACTCAAACCGCTAAATCCAGATTAGAGCGCATGGAAAATGTCATGCAAGCCTTTAGTCTTGCCCAGGCAGGTCAGATAAGCGGGCGCCGGGTGTTGCTCGTCGACGACGTGCTGACCACCGGCGCCACGCTCGAAGCTTGTAGCCTGGCGCTGCTCAACTGCCCCGATGTAGAGGTATGCTTAGCCACCATTGCCATCGCTACTGGCTAACTCGCCGGAGCGGGCAGCTTTGTAGCGGCCTTTCCCAAACTTTGTACCATTAAATACCATCCCCGGCCGCCGTGCAGCCTGTTCCTCGGCGGGCAATTGCACAAAGTCAGCGCATACCTCCGAACAACAGTTGTGGTAGCGCGCCGCACAGTCGGGGCACTGAATGAATAAAATATGGCAGGCCGCATTGGCGCAGTTCACATGGTCGTCGCAGGGCGCGCCGCACTGATGGCAACGAGCCACGATATCCTCGCTGATGCGCTCGCCCATGCGCTCGTCAAACACAAAGTTCTTACCTATAAATTGATTGGGTAAGCCTTGCTCCTGGCACTGTCGCGTGTATTCAATAATCCCGCCGTCTACCATGAAGACATTTTTAAACCCCTTGTGCAGGTAGTAGGCGCTGGCCTTTTCGCAGCGTATCCCGCCCGTACAATACATAATCACGGGCTTGTCTTTGTCGTCGGCCAGCAGCGCATCCACCACCGGTAACGCCTCCCTGAAGGTTTCCACATCAGGGCAAATGGCGCCCTTAAAGTAGCCCACTTCGCTCTCGTAGTGGTTGCGCATATCTACCACCACCGTGCCGGGCTGCTCCATCAGCTCGTTTACCCCCCGCGCATCAAGGTGGCGCCCGCGCCGCGTAACGTCAAAGGTGGCGTCGTCGAGGCCGTCGGCTACAATTTTATCGCGCACCTTGATCTTGAGCTTGTAAAACGAGTGGCCGTCGTCTTCAATCGCAATGTTCAGCCGAATACCATCAAGGAAAGGAATGCCGTACAAAGCCGCCTTAAAAGCCTCAAATTGATGCGCAGGCGCCGAAATCTGACCGTTAATGCCCTCGCTTGCCACATAAATGCGGCCATATACCCGCACTTGGTCGAGGGTAGCGTAAAGCTGATCGCGAAACCGCTCCGGATCCTCAATGCGGTGGTATTTGTAAAAAGAGAGCGTCGTGCGCTCTTCCCGGCTCTGCAGCATGCGCTGCTTGAGCTCCTCGTTGTTCACGAGGTTGTAAAGTCTTTTTGCCATGTCAAAAAATGGGTACGAAAATGAGCAAGTTGCAGGCTTGCCGGGCTACGCCCCGCTGCGTACCTGGAATGCAATCACATTCAGCCGCAAAGATAATAAGGGAACTTTCCCGGCACAGATGCGTTATATCAACAAATGCACTTTTTTGCCTACTTTTTTTTGAAAGCAGGCGGCATTTTATGAAAAACGCCTATCTTTGCATTCGCTTTGGTGAAAAGCTTGCCCCGAGTCCCCATCAAAGCACATCAGGACGGGTGGCCGAGTGGCTAGGCAGAGCTCTGCAAAAGCTCGTACGGCGGTTCGAATCCGCTCTCGACCTCAAGAAAAAGGGCCGTTCACGCATAGTGAATGGCCTTTTTCTGTTTGAGGGTTTTATTTTTTGGGCGTGCCCCCCGGCCCCTTTTACCTTATGCCCTTGCAAGAGCGGGATGCTCAAGGGGCCGGGGGTCGCGTCGTCCGCTCTTATGCCCTCCCTGTTCCTGTTGGCCGGGCGCTCCTTTAACAAGGGTCGGGCATACCGCTCCCACCGCTCACGCGGGCAAAACGCTCCTATCCCTTCATAATAAGGTAAGCCGTGTAGCCTATATAAGCAGCCAACAAAAGGCCGCCTTCGAGGCGGGTAACCCGGGTGTCGAAAGACAACAGCAACAGCACTACGCTGGAGGCAATACAAACGCCCAGGTCAACCGGCGTAATGTTGCCAATGGAAAGCGGGTGGATGCTGCTTGAAGTGCCTAAGATGAAAAACACGTTGAAGATATTGGAGCCTACCACGTTGCCCACGGCAATGTCGGAATTCTTTTTGTAAGCCGCTACCACTGATGTGGCCAACTCGGGCAGCGAAGTGCCTATGGCTACAATGGTAAGCCCTATGAGCGATTTGCTCATGCCTAAGGCTTCCGCAATCACTACGGCGCCATCTACCATCCATTTGCCGCCGAAGACGAGTAGCGCCAGGCCGCCTGCAATCATCAATACCGACATAAGGCCGCTGTATTGCTTCACCGGGTTGTGCAACTCATCGTCGGGCTGCTTCTTGGCAATATCAAATGTGTAGTATAAAAATATAGCCATAAACCCCAACAGAGCCAGGCCATCGGTACGGGAAATAAACGATGTTTCTTCTTTGTTCAACCACACATCGCTGGCAAAAACCGCAATAATAAGCGCGGCCAACAGACTCAGCGGTATTTCTTTCCAGATGGTGCTGCTCTGAACCTTCAGGGGGGAGATCAGGGCGGTAATACCCAAAATGCCTAAAATGTTGAAGATGTTACTCCCAATGACGTTGCCTAAGGCGATACCGGCCTCTCCTTGGAGTGCAGAATAAATGCTTCCCGTAAGTTCTGCCGCCGAAGTGCCAAAAGCCACTACCGTAAGGCCGATAACTAAGTTGCTGATATTGAATTTTTTGGCTACCGAGCTGGCGCCGTCCACCAAAAAATTGGCGCCCACAATAACCATTGCCAAGCCGGCAATAAGAAGCAGTATACTCATGATATTGAGTGCTTTTAATACTAAAGAAGTGCAAAGATAATGCGCTATTTAGTATTCGCTATACCCGGCAAAAGTTCTGATCTTTCGCCAGGTAAGCCTGCCGCACAAGGGCCCCGGGGCGGTCGTCCCGTTGCCTTGTAGAATGTACGCTGCATGCCCTTTCACCGCTCACACGGGCAAAACGCTCCGTACTTTAGCCTTTTGTAATGAGATAAACGGTGTAGCCTATATAGGCAGCCACCAATAAAATGCCTTCCGTGCGGGTAAGCCTGCTGTCGAACGAAAAGATAAACAATGTTACACTTGA
Source organism: uncultured Saprospiraceae bacterium (assembly GCA_964406855.1). Taxonomy (GTDB): domain Bacteria; phylum Bacteroidota; class Bacteroidia; order Chitinophagales; family Saprospiraceae; genus JAUMBM01. Next base: position 11,569 of record CAYOTJ010000026.1, on the reverse strand, counting down.
AGCAATACAAAGCCCCAGGTCGAGTTCTGTAATATTGCCCAAAGGAAGCGGATGAATGGTGCTGGCGGCGCCGGCTATAAAAAAGACATTGAAAATATTAGATCCCACTACATTGCCAACGGCTATGTCGGCGTTCTTTTTATAAGCCGCTACCACCGACGTAGCCAGTTCGGGTAAAGAAGTGCCTAAGGCCACTACCGTCAGGCCGATAACAGACTTGCTCATCCCCACCGATTCGGCAATGACAACTGCCCCGTCTACCATCCATTTGCCCCCCAATACCAACATAACAAGCCCCCCGGCAAACAGCGCAACAGATACCAGTACCGTATACTGCTTGATGGGGTTGTGTAATTCATCAGCAGGCTGTTTTCGGGCCATGTCAAAAGTATAATAGAGGAATATGGCCATAAAGCCGAGTAAAGCTAAACCGTCGGTTCGGGATATGGCCGATGTCTCTGCCTTGTCGAGCCATACGTCGCTGGCAAAAATAGCAATGATCAGCGCCGCCAGCAAACTCAGGGGTATCTCCTTCCAAATGGTATTGCTATGCACCTGTAATGGGTAAATGGCTGCCGTAATGCCCAGGATCAGAAGTACGTTGATGATGTTGCTGCCAATGACGTTGCCCAAAGCAATATCGGCTTCCCCATTGATGGCCGAATATACGCTAACGGTAAGCTCGGGAGCCGAGGTGCCAAAAGCTACTACCGTGAGTCCGATAACTAAGTTGCTGACATTGAATTTTTTGGCTAAAGAGCTGGCGCCGTCTACCAGAAAATTAGCGCCTACGATAACCATTGCCAAACCCGCAATAAGAAGCAGTATACTCATGGTATTGGGTATTTTAATACTAAAGGAGCGCAAATATACTGCACTCCCCTAGTATATGCTATGCCCAATAAATGGTTCCGACTTTTACATCGGATAGCCTCGTGCACTTAAGCCCAATAGCAACAATAGAGATGCTAAGGCGAGCCAAAACCGGGCGTCGCCAAACAGGTTTTTCGTCGATTTCATAAGTAGTTTTTTTTTCACCTCCCCCCAATACCTCCTGCCTCGCCGGGCAGCGCTGCGGCCTGTGTAAGCAGCTATGCGCATTAGCCCGCTTCCTGCGGATGGCGGCTCTATTGGGCTTGATGTTGTTCTGTTGGATGTATTCCAAAAAAGATGCCAACACATTTTTTATTAATATGAAAAAGTCGGTTGGGGATGAGGAGGGGCTATAAAAGAAAAAAGTCCGGCTTTTTGGAAGCCGGACCTCTCGCTAATAACAAATCATAATCTCATGAAAAAAAGACGACCTAAAATCTTTAGCGTATATATGGTGAAAAACGCTGTAGTCCTGTAAGTTATAATCATCTTCCCTAAGAAAGGGTTCCTTGCCGGCGGCAAGGAACCAAACGTTTTTGGGATTATGATTATTGAGCGAAAAACTTTCCACTGCTCAATAACCGGCGGCCATTGCCGCGCAGCTCGAACACATAAAAACCAGGGGCTAAACCTTGGCGTTGGAATTCAAACCGCAAGCCATTGTGTTTTTCCGATCGCACTAAGCGGCCGGTAGCATCAAAAACCAGCAGTTCAACTTCCGAACAATCGCAATTTTCGAGTTCGAAGATTGCGGAGGTCCCAAACGGGTTGGGGTACACTTTTATGTCAAGGGCCGAGGGCTCCGGACTCGGATCGGTGGCTACCAGCAGGCAACCTTCCGTGAAAAAGTCTGAGCAACCTACCACGTGGCGTTCCACGTTGGTGTACATCGGCTCTATGTAGTCAAAAAAGACAGCGGCGCCGTTTTTAATAACTGTTCCAAGGGTGTTGTTCGGTTTTTGGGAAAGCCTGAACTTCACATACCCCCGGGAGTTAGCCTCCCCTGCGCCGCCGCCTGGTGTTAATTGTATTCCCTCGAAAGTGATTTTCAGGATACCCTCATTATAAAGGGTAAATTCATAGGGATGACTTGATGGTCCTACTTGCAGCGTCGTCAAATCAAGCGCTGCCGGAAGGGTATCCCGAATCACTACGCGGGAAATGGTATCTGTTCCGGTATTTGCAAAGAATACAGTGTATTCTAAGTCAGTCGTCGGCGTAATCACCGAGTCCTGATAGCCTTTGGGATGACCTCGTAAAGAGATGGTTTCACCGGAACCTATAATTTCTTGGGCGTCTATGTCAATGGATGCTTCCTGATCTTCTTCAGGAAACTGGGTCAATATACCCGTTGTATAGTCGTCAGATCCGTTTTCGGTACAACCTTCCACCGCAATGGTGCGGAAAAAACCGCCGGGAGATCCCGGCGCCTGTTCTGCAATCAGGCGGTAAGTAGATCCAGTAGCTTCAATGGGCGCAAGGGGAACTTCCTCGCCTTCGTCGAGGATGAAGCCATCGTTGAGGAAGACAACAATATCTTCGGTAACGATATAACGCTGCACATTTTGCATTGCCTGCCCGTCGTTGCGGATGGTAAACTGTATCTGACCATCCTGGCATCTTCCCTCTACTTTTACGTTCGAGCCATCCCAGTTGGGGTTTGGCGTCTGACACACCGTATCGGGAAAGATATGAGCCATCACCAACACAGCCTGCCCAATCACTATGCCTTCACAGCCTACGGCTGTTTGGATGGTAAAGGAGGAGCATTCCGAAGAGGCCACCGTACCAAGCGGGAAAGTAATCACATTGCCGTTGATGTTCGACGGCGGGATACTTGACCCTAAGTAAGTAAGCTCTTCGTCCAGAGTCAGTTCAACGTAAGTCCCTTCAGCCGCTGCCGGCCCCAGGTTGCAGTACGATACTGTGTATGTGGCGTTAGAACATTCTACCAGCGGTGGAGTCGATACATTTACCTCCATAAAGGGGCAATTGTAAACGGCTCTTACCGGAAAGTTGTAAACCGTAGTGTCATAGAACGTGTTGAACTGTGCGATGTAGGCTACCGGGTTGCATACTTCCCAATTGGCGTTGGGGGGCAACAAAGTAACCGTATACAGTCCGGTATCGACCAGCAGGTCGTAGTTTCCATCGGCATCGGTAGTCCCTACAAAAGTAAGGTCTGCGCTTTCTGCCCGTACCAACCAACCGCTCATCAGTTGATCGCCCGGCAGGTAAGGGCGACAGCCGTCCTGAGGCCAAAATACTTTACCCGTGAGTTGGTTGGAGTAATAATTGCCCTCTGCATCTACCCGGAAGAAGGTCATGTCGTTGAACAGAACCAATACGCCGAGCGAATTGTAGCCGCCGATCACGTAGCCCCCGTCAACGGTGGGCGCTACGTCTACGCCGAAGTTAACTTTTCCGTCAAAACCCAAATTTCTAGACCAAGTGAGGTTGCCGTCGGCATCGAGCTTCACCAGCAAGGCATACACCAAGGATGCGGTGGGGGCGGTAAGCCCTACGGCTACGATGCTGCCGTCCTCATTTTCAATGCCGCTTTGAAGAATATCATCGAAGGCGGCAATGTCTAATTTTCGGGTCCAGAGCGTATCTCCGTTGAGATGGCTCTTGGCCAGGAAGGCCTGATTATCATTTTGAACTGAACCCACCCAAAGCAAATGACCGCTACGGGTTAGTATCAGATCATTGATTTTTTCTGAATCGCTGTTATTCGCGCCAAAAACCTGTACACTCAACAATCCGCCCTGCTCATCAATCCGATAAATGGCGATGCTGCTGATGCCTTGGATGTTTTTGACGTTGGCGGCGAAGGCATACCCACCGGGAACGCTTACGATTCCAATGCCTTGGTCATCGCTGGCGTTGTCGTACGTTTCCCGCCATTCTTCAACGCCATTGGCGTCGGTTTTAATGACCAGAATGTCCAACTCGCCTCCCGGTACGCTTTCGGTTTGGCCGATGATGATGTAGCCGCCATCAGGGGTGTGGGCAATTTTGTTGGCCCGCTGATTGCGCCCGTTGTTTTCGTACAGCTGGCTCCAGGCGATGTTTCCATTATTGGTGATGGAAAGTACATAAACCTGATTGGTTGAGCCCAGCGTTGGTGAAGCGAACCCTGCGATGGTAAAACCGCGGTTGTTGTCAAGCTCAACGACGCTGGTAGGCTGTTCGATGTACCCCGGATCGTAGAATCTCTCCCAAATTTTGGTACCGTCTACATCGGTGCGAACTGCGTAGATGTCAAAGTCCCCATCGCTGCCAAACGATTCGCTGAAGCCCACTTGGAGGTAACCGTGATCTGCCGTTTGCAGTATCGCTATACCCTGGTCTTCACGGACGCCGCCAAACGTTGTTTCCCAACCCTGAGCCTGGAGCCCGCCTATGGCGAGGAGCCATCCTGCAAACAGGAAAACCAGCGACTTTCGGCCGGTATAAAAACCTGGCTTGGTGGCAGTGGCCTTTTCCATTTGTTTGCTTGTTAGGTCGTTTGTTCCGTTTGACATTACAAAAGTGTAGCAAGAAAAACGACCTGACAAAGACAAAAAAAGGCATTTGTTGAAAAAAAAGCCTATTTTTGAAGCGAATTCGGATGGTTTTTGTAAAATGTTCATTTCTGAAAAACAGTTACTTATGTAATTTTGTTGCCGTTGAGATGTTGTTGATAAAAAAATTGTCGTTGTTATGGAAAATAGTCAATTAATTACGTTGTTGCGCACCCTCGACAAGCGAGAAAAGCGCGAATTGCGCAAATGGCTGCTATCGCCCTTCCACAATCAGCGGGAAGATGTGGTAGCTCTTTTTGACTATCTGATGGCGGGCAGTCATCTGGAAGACGACAAATTTCTGGAAAAGAACAAGGTCTTTCGCAAGATTTTCCCCAACCAAGCTTACGACGATGCCCGATTCCGCCAAACGGCGCACTTTCTGTTGAAGCAGGTAGAAGCCTATTTAGCTTATCAGGAAGTGCTGGCTGATAACCGGCAACTACCCCTGGCGCTCGCCCGGTCGTTGCGCCGCCGCAAACTGGGCAAAAACTTCATTCGCGCTGTTAAGGAATTGCAGGCGCTTCAGGATGAAGGCGAACGCCAGGATACCAGCGCACTCCGCCATCACTACGACCTGCTGAATGAGTATTCCACATTCCTGAACGAGCAAAGCGGCCGTACCAACATCAACCTCCAGGCTACCATCAATGCACTGGATGTTTACCTGATTGCGGAGAAGCTCAAGCAGGCTTGTTATGTATTGGCTCACCAGAAGGTGTACAAAATTGACTACCAGAACCGCATCCTGGATTATGTGCTTAAGGAAGTAAATGAACACCCTCAACTACTGGAGTTTCCGGCCATAGGTCTTTACTATAACGTTTATCTCACCCAGGTGTCGCCGGGAAAAGAGGGCGAATCGCACTTTTTTCAGTTGCGCGACATTATGGAGCACCATTTTAGCTTTTTCTCTGAGGCCGAGCGGCGCGATATTTACCTGATGGCGCTCAACTACTGCGTAGAGAAGATGAACCGGGGTGCGGCCAACTTTGTGCGCGAGGCCTTCGAGCTCTATCGTCAGGGATTGGTGTCGGGGGTGTTGATTCAGCAAGGCAACTTGTCTAAAGGCACCTTTTTCAATATTACAGCCATTGGCCTGCGCCTTAAGGAATATGACTGGATCGCCGCCTTTATTCCGCGCTACACGCCTTATCTGGAAGAGCAGCATCGGGATAGTTTGAGTCAATTTTGCCAGGCGAAGCTGTTTTTTGAGAAACAAGACTACAAAAAGGCCATGTCGCTGTTGGTGCAGTTCGACCCCGATGATCTGCTCATCAACCTGAATGCCAAGTCGATGTTATTGAAGATGTTCTATGAGCAGGAGGAATTGGACGCGCTGGAATCGCTACTGGAGAGTTTTAACACTTACCTCAAGCGCAAGGAAATCATTGGTTACCACAAACAAATCTATTCTCATCTGGTGAAATACACCAAGAGACTCATCCGCATCAACCCCTTTGATGCGAACCAGCGTGCAGCATTAAAGGAAGAAGTGAAAAACGCAAATCCGCTGCCTGAACGGCAGTGGCTGTTGGAGCAGATCGATAAAATGGCGTAATCGTTGACCGGCTAATAGTCGTCGTCGTCGAAGTAGTCGTCGCCGCCGCTCATATCGAAGTCCGACTCATCGTCGTCATCTTCCCACTCGTCGTCAAGCCCGAGCAGGTCGTCGTCGTCGATCATGAGGTGCGCGCCGCCCGCTGCTACACCCGTCGAACGGGTAGCAAAACCAGCGCTGGAGAATTTATCTTCGATGAATTCGAGGATCTCTTCAACGAGGTCAATGATGTCTGCGGCATCGGCCTGCCCAACGCGATGCAGCAAACGCTGCATCGCCACTACATCGGTCAGGGAGGTAGTAGCCTGATCGGTAGCTAGCAGCTCGCGATAATCGGAGCAGTCTTCCTCATAGGTGGCCAGTTGGTCTTCCAGACGCGCCTTATCGCCGGCGCTAAGGTCAGGAAGTACCTCCATGAGTTTTTCAGTAAGTGCGCCGGACATTTTGTCCAGCAGATCAGCCATTTGCTGGTTGTGCGAAGACATAAACTCTTGGGTTTAGCTGCAATGTTAGGGAATAAAAACCAATCGCGCAAGGGGGGGTAAAAAAATAGCCCGGCGACAGGGCTCTACCTGCTGCCGGGCTATAAGCGCCGGAGGCCGCTAACGACGAAGGTCGACGGGCGCCATGGGCTTAAAAAGGCTGAAAGAAATTTGTTCTACTTTTTGCCGATAAGCTGCAAATGGCCCGGTAAGGAAGGCATTGACCTGATTGATCACCTGAGTGGTGTGACGCCGGGCGCGGTCGACCTCCAGGCGGGCCATCTGGGAGGGCTCGCCCTGGGTTTCGCTGGTATATCGGGACGCGCTGAACAGGGTTGCGTTGAGATTATCGGGGCGGCGTTGTATGCCTTTCTGGTTTTCCGGCTGCATATAGAGCAGTTCCAGTTTGTCGAGGCTGTCGCGTAGGGCTTTGCCTTCTTTTTTGATCATTTGCAAGGTGGAGTCGGGCACATTGATGAGCGCTTTTTCCACCAGATCGATGGTGCGCCGGGCTTCAAGCAGGCGATTAAAGCCCGTTGTGGCTGCTTCGACAACGCCTTTGAGCTCGCCCAGCAGTTGGTCGCGTTGGGCGTATTGCCCGGGGGTATAACCGAGCCGCGGGTCGGGGAGCACCTGCACTGTAGTGCTATCGCTATGATTACCTATCTGAATGACCACTTTGTAAATGCCGGGTACCACACGAGGCCCCTGGGATATCCGGCCCTCGCCCGCTCCGTCGCGGCGCGAGGGAAAGCTAAATCCATTGGAGCTGAGGTTCCAGACGAAGCGGTTCATGCCTTTGGCTAAGGTAGTCTGGAAGGTGCGAACCGTATCGCCTTGGGTATTGTAGACGGTTATCTGAGCTTTTTTGTTTTTTTCGGGTTCGTCTTTGAGCCAGGCGGTGAGCAGGGCGCCATTGGGCCTGTTGGCGCCGGCATAGTCGCCATCAGCGGCGAAGCGGACGCCCTGATAAGAGCGGTAGGCGGCTAAGTAAGCATCGGGAGCGGGGAACAGCCTAAGGGGTTGTTCCAATGCCTTGCCGCCGGTAGCGGCTACTTCGCGCAGGGGGCGTATGTCGTCGAATATCCAGGCGGCACGGCCGAAAGTGCCGACGATGAGGTCTTGCTCGCGGGGGTGTATTTTCATATCCGCAGTAGTGACGCCGGGGTAACCCTGGGTCCACTTTTGCCAGTTTTGACCGCCATTGAGTGAGATAAAGAGGCCATGATCGGTACCCAGCCACAACAGGCGAGGTTCTCGGGGGTCTTGTACTATGCTCAAGGCGTGACCCTGAACCTGCTTTTCGTCGGCGATGCGGCGCCAGTTGCGGCCATAGTCGGTGGTGTGGAAGGCCATAGGGCGCCAATCGTTGCGACGATAATTGTTGACGATAACAAAAGCTTCGCCGGCATTGGCTGCCGAGACCTCTATGTAAGGTATCCAGCTACCTTGTTGTACGCCGGGGAGGCTGCCGCTCAGGTTGGTCCAGGTTTTACCGCGATCCCGGGTGAGTTGCAAGTTGCCATCGTCGGTACCTACCCAGACGACGTTGGCATCGAGCGGGCTGGGGGCTATGGCGAGGATGGTTGTATGGCTTTCGGCGGTGGTATTGTCTATGGTGAGGCCTCCACTTTTTTCCTGTTGTTGTTTGGCAGGGTCATTGGTGGTGAGGTCGGGGCTGAGGAGGGACCAGCTTTGACCGCAGTCGGTGCTGTAATGCACAAACTGGCTGCCATAGTATACGCCGCAGGAATTAAAGGGGTCTGCGGCGATGGCGGCATTCCAGTTGAAGCGAAGTGGTACGCCGTCGGGGTGTACGGGCCGGATGAAGCGGGTTTGGCCTGTGCTGCGATCGACGAGGCCGAGGTTGCCGCCCTGCGACATGGCGTATACATAGCGGTTGTCGTCGGGTTTGAAGACAACGTCGAAGCCGTCGCCAAAGTAGACTTCCTGCCAATCCTGATTGGTGATGCCGCCTTCTTTCCAAACGGCGCTGGGGCCTACCCAGGAGCCATTGTCCTGCATGCCGCCGGCGATGTTGTAGGGCACGTCCATGTCGTAGCTGATGTGGTAGAACTGCGCCAGGGGGAGGTTGGGTATAAAACGCCAGGATTCGCCGGCATCGCGGCTGATGTTGAGGCCTCCGTCGTTGCCTTCGATGATGTAGTTGGGGTCTTCGGGGTGTATCCAGAAGGCGTGGTGGTCGGGGTGTACGCCGGAGTAGGGCAAGATGACTTTGAATGTTTTACCGCCGTCTTCGCTTCGGCTCACTAACGAGTAGATGTTGTAGAGGCGATTTTCGTTGCGTGGGTCGACGTAAATTTCGGCGTAGTAGAAGGGGCGGTCGCCGATATTTTCGGAGGCTACTTTTACCCACTTGCGGCCGCCGTCGGTACTTTTATAGAGGGCATTTTCTTTAGCTTCAATGAGGGCGTAGGCTACATTGGGGTTGCTGCGGGCGATGGCTAAGCCCATTCGGCCCAGGTCGCCCTCGGGCAGGCCGTCGTCGGACGTACGGCGGGCCCAATTGTCGCCGCCATCAAAGGTGAGGTAGAGGCCCGAGCCCGGGCCGCCTGAGTTGAAGGTCCAGGGCTGGCGGCCATATTCCCAAAGAGCGGCCATGAGCTTGTCGGGGTTGGAGGGGTCGACGACCAATTCGGCGCAGCCGATGCCGGGGCCTACATAAAGGATTTTTTCCCAACTTTTGCCGCCATTGCGGGTGCGGTAGACGCCACGTTCCTCGTTGGGGCCCCAGATGGAGCCCAGGGCAGCTACATAGACAATGTCGGGGTTGTGGCGGTGTACGATGATGCGGTGGATGTTGCGGGTGGCTTCGAGGCCCATACATTGCCAGGTTTTGCCGCCATCGAGGCTTTTATATATGCCTGCGCCGCTGTTGTGGGAGTTGCGCGGGTTGCCCTCGCCGGTGCCTACCCAAACGACATCGGGGTTGTGCTGGTTGATGGCAATGGCGCCGATGGATTGTACGGGTTGCTCATCGAAGATGGCTTCCCAGGTAATGCCTCCGTTAAGACTTTTCCAAACGCCGCCAGATGCGGCTCCGGCGTAGATGATATCGGGGTCGCTGAGATCGACATCAATGGCTGTAATGCGACCGCTCATGCCGGCGGGGCCGATGTTGCGCGGTTTGAGCGCTTCCATGAGCTTCATGTCGAGCGGCTGGGCGGCGAGTAGCCAGCCCAAGCAACAAAAGAAAAAGGCAATTATGGATTTTTTCATATACAAAACTATTGAGCCAATAAATACATACAACTGTGCGGGGGTGGTTTTTGCGCAAGAAGAGGTATTTGCGTACATCGAACCGCGCGACGCGTACTGCAACAGCATGACAAGATAGGGAGAATGTTTAAAAACGACAGGATTGAAGGCATAGCGCTGCTGCCAATGGCGTTGCGTATGCAGTAAAACAGCGCGAGCCGTACCTCTATCAGGCACGACTCGCGTGAGGACATGTGATAAGTTGGTTTGTAAAGGGGTAGTCGTACTACAATTAGCGGGCTTCGGTGGCCTGAATGCTGTATAGTATACTGATGCCGCTCTGGATGTACCAGTCGTCGGCCGAACTGTTGCCGTTGATACTTACGCCGTCGAGATTGTCGGAAAACACAGGGCGAACGCCTAAGCTGGCGGTAAGGGAAAGCAGGTTGGATGCGTTATAGCGCAGGCCGCCGCCGAAAGGCATTATAAAATAGGCTGAGTGGGCGCTTTCCGGGGAGATGGTTTTATTGCCGGTAAAATTGACCTGAGCTTTGCCAAAAGTGACGCCGGCGCCTATGTAGAGGTAGGGGCTAAGCGTGTGGTTGAGGTTGCCAAGTTGATTGAAGCGGTATTTGCCCAAAGGGTGCCACTCGCCCGTGACGGCCAATTCTACCAGGCCTGCTTCCATGACGGCGCCTCTGCCCGCGCGGTTTTCATAGCTGCGCTCATCGGCTTTGATGCGGTTGTAGGTAAGGCTGGAAGATGCGCCTAAGCGCGGGGTGAACATGGCCCGACAGGTAAAACCTGCGCTAAGGCCAAGCTGGGCGGGGTCGAGGTTCTCGACTACCAAATCGCCCTGATACGCACTGATGCCCAAGTGCAGGCCCAGCTCGCTTTCTTGTTGGGCCGCCAATGGCCCCAGGTACATGCATACCAAAAGGAGAGTAAACAACGATCTCATAAAATAGTTATTTGTGTTTCGGGAAAACTACCTCATTGATCTGGTATGCAAACAAAAAGCCTCATAACGGGCCTGGCAATGCCGGCGCGCAAGCTGTAAAAAAGACAAAAGTGTAAATAGCCTTGAATAGCGACTGAAAAGGTAGCTTTTGGGATGGGAACTAATAATTTCGATTGGATGGTGCAAATATAGGCTAATAACTATATCTATACAATAGCCATGCGATAAAAAAAAGAAGTTTTTGAGGGTCGCTGCGGAGCCGGACCAGGGGGCGAAGCGGTATGGCGGCCTGCCGGGCGGCCCAGCCTGTGGAATAGCGAAGCGCAAATTCCATAGGCTAAGGGACGCGGGGCAGGCCGCCATAAGAGCGGAGCACCCGGCGCCGCGCAGGATGTTCCTCGGAGGAGGGCGCTATGCGGCGGGGCCCAAAAAAATTAATCCCAGTTGAAATCAAAATCGTCGTCATCGTTATCGCCGAAGCCGCCGAAGCGGAAGGTAAGGAGGCCGATGGGGCTGCTAAAAGTGTCGTTGTTGAGGCCGGGGAGGGTGCTGACGCCATTGACCCAACGGTAGCCGCCGCTGACGGCGAGGCGGAAGAAGTCGGTGATGTTGATTTCGAAGCCCACTTCGGGGGTGGCTACGAAGATGCGGTCGGAGAAGATGTCGTCGCCATCTTGGCGCATGCGGGCTTTGCCCCAGCCCAAGCGGAGGCTGCCATAGGGGTGGATGAGGCGGGTGAGGGCGGGGGTGACGCCGAGCCAGAAGCCGCCGTGGCCGAACTTGAGGTTGTAGTCGCATTGGTTGGGGCCATCAGCGATGCTGAAGGAGGGGTAGTCTGTGCCCGTGCCATAGCCGCCTACGAAGAGGTAGTCACTGATCAATGCGCCGCCGCCGGCTACTTCGGAGC
>CAYOTJ010000025.1:14441-14858 GCA_964406855.1 uncultured Saprospiraceae bacterium | reverse complement strand
GCGGAGGTAGATGTGCCGCCGGCCCATAATAGCGGAGCACCCGGCGCCGCCCGTGTTGCTATAAAAAGTAGCGGGTTATGCGGCGGGGCCCCTATTGACCAACTTAACAGACTTGTTTTTATCACGGGCGCTCTCGTCTAACAAGTTTAATCAACTGCATGGCGATGAGGTATTGGCCGCCGAGGTAAGTGGCCATGATGAGGAGGCCGGGTTGCCAGATGGGGCCGATGTCGGGGCGGAAGCGGGTGAGGCCGATGAGGGAGTCGGAGATGAGGAAGAGCAGCGCGCCGACGATGAGCGGCTGATAGATGCGCTTGCTGAGCAGCGGCCGCAGGTGGTAGGCGGAGAGCGCCATAGCGGTGATGACGAGGCCGTACACCAGTACGGGCGCAACTAAGGGCGCGGGCAGGCCTGGCC
>CAYOTJ010000025.1:0-14431 GCA_964406855.1 uncultured Saprospiraceae bacterium | reverse complement strand
GCATAAGGATGATCCAGTAGAAGACAAGCGGCAGCCCCAACAGCGGCTGATGGGCCAGCAGCCCCTGCCGAAAGCCGGTAGTGAGGCTGAAGAGCCAGGTGTAGGCCACATGGGTGAGGAGAAAACTGCCGAGCCCGGCGAGGAAAAGGGCGCTCTGGAGCCCCTGAAGCATGAGAAAGGTGTCGCCGGCACAGGCGGCGAGCAGGCCAAAGAGGGCCAACTGCCGCTTGCGACCGGGGTTTTGGGCGGTATTGATGGCTACATAGGCCGCCAGCCATAGCATGAGGGTGGGCTTGGTGGCCCAGATGAGCCATTGCAGATCGGCCGTTACGGCTATGAGGTTGAGGACTGAAGCGGCAGCGAAGGCCCAAAGCAGCCATTGGCCGCGCAGGGGCGTGTCGCTGTGGTTAGAAGGAGAAGCTTTCGCTGTCGTCTGTGGTGGTGGCGCCATCATCGGTGGAGGTATTTTCGTCGTCTGGAATATCGAAAAAGTCTTCGCTCTCCTTCTTTTCAACGGTATCGTCTATGCGATCCATGATATCGAGGGAGTATTCGTAGAACTCCACAAATATAGGCCAAACGCGGCGACCCGTACTCCAGGCTACCTCGGGATATTTTTCGAGGAAAGCGTAAGTCGTGGAATCTTCCTTAGTGGCGTCTTCGATAAGGCGCGAACGATTGGCAAAGACGATGATGAGGCTATACAAAAAAATAAAAATCAGAGCGGTAATGACGCCGCCAAGTACCTGATTGATGAAGTTGATGTTGAAAGATTCGAGGCCTTCTTCGAGGCCGCGGGCCAACATGCGAAATACCACCAGCGTGAGTACAAAGGTGAGAATGACGCCTGCCAGCAGCATAAAGCCATGAGAGCTCTCGCCGGCGCCGAAGAGGGTGGTGAGCAGATCGGTCATGGCCGGGCTGAATTTTGCGGCAGCCATAACGCCAAACAGCACAGAAAGCAGATTGAGCACTGTGCTGATGATGCCCCGGGTGTAACCGATCCAGAGCCCGGATAAGCCTACGACTAAGCAGAATACGTCAATAACCATAGCATAAATGTAGGGGTTTTTGTACTTATGCACCTACATTTTTCGACTAGTTAGACGTGGAAAACGACCAAGCGTTTCGGGGAAATGCCTATTTTTGCCTAAATTCCCAAAAAAATGAAAAAAATAGCTTTCCTTTTTGGCTTCTTGCTGGTAGCCGGTTTCAGTGCGAAGGGCCAGTTGGCCAAGGTGTTTGTACTCGGCGAAGGCGAAGAGCGCTACGAGCAACTCACCTCCACCTATACGCAAACGCTGTTGGGCGCTTCCCAAAACGACATTGAAGTGGCCTTTAGCCGGAGGTTAGATATGATGCGCGCTATGGACGCCCATGCCGAAAAGGTAAACTTCAACCTCAAAGGGGTGAAAGTTTGGTTCCACGTTTTCTGGTCGGAAAACGGCAATATCGACTACTTAGGCTTTTTGCTGCGCCCCGATTCGCGCTACGTGGATGTAGCTGAGCTGAAAGCCTTCTTTTCCGACTTCATTGCCAACTACCAGCTTAGCGTTCGGGCCGACCGGAAATTCAGCCATTATACCGGCGCTACTTTCCCGACCATCTCTGAGAAGTCGGAATAACCGGGTTTTCTTTTTCGGGCAGGGGTGGTTTTTTGCCGGGTGCACTGGGTTTACTGGCTGAAAAGCTATTTCTTTGCAGAGCGTTTGCCCATGCCGGGGTTTGCTCTGGCGGCAGGCGTAAGTTAGACTTGTTCTGCGGGATCATCAAACGGCTGCAAGCGGCAAATTTTGTCCTGCACATCGTTAAAAAGCCTCGCCGATGCTATGGCATCGCCTACGTTTTTTGCCTCGTTCGGTACAAAATTTGCTACGCTTTCGCTCGTTCACGACCCGCAGAATAAGTCTATTGTTGTTAACCCCTGAGATAAGAATTCCGGAAAACATTCTGCCATGGTTAAAATTCTTGCCAACGACGGCATTCATCCCGACGGCCTCACGCTGCTTGAGGAAGCGGGTTATGAAGTGGACCTCGAAAAGGTAGCACAAGAGGACCTCATCAAGGTGTTGCCTGCCTATGATGTGATCATTGTGCGCAGCGCTACCAAAGTGCGCAAAGACCTGATCGACGCCTGTCCTAACCTCAAGATCATCGCCCGGGGCGGCGTGGGTCTCGACAACATCGATTACGAGTACGCCCAAAGCAAAGGCATATTAGTGATCAATACGCCTGCGGCTTCGTCTTCGTCGGTGGCGGAGTTGGCCTTCGCCCATATTTTCTCCCTCGCCCGCTTCCTCAATCGCTCGAACCGCGAGTTGGCTACAGGCAACTTCAAAAAGCTGAAAGACGAGTTCTCGGAAGGCGTACAGCTTCGCGGCAAGACCCTGGGTATCATCGGTTTCGGTCGGATAGGCCAGGAAGTGGCCCGCATCGGTCTGGCGCTGGGCATGAACGTAAAACCGGTGGACCTCATCGTAGAAGAAGCGGATATCAACATCCAGCTCTTCAACATGGACACGGTGAAGCTGTCGGTGCACATGCCTACTTTCAGCATGGAAGAGGTGCTCACTACCAGCGACTACCTCACGCTGCACGTGCCGGCATCGAATGGCGCCCTCATCGGCCGCGAGGAGATGAACCGCATGAAAAAAGGCGCTTTTATCATCAACACTTCCCGTGGGGGTATTGTGGATGAGGAGGCCCTGCTGGAGGCTTTGGATAGCGGTAGAATCGGCGGTGCCGGCATCGATGTATTCGAAAATGAGCCTACGCCCCGGCCCGAACTGCTGTCGCATCCGCGCATCTCCGTGACGCCCCATATCGGCGCCTCCACAGTAGAAGCGCAGAGCTACATTGGCTTGGAATTGGCCGATCGCATTCTGGCCTTCTTCGGCGACGATAAATAGGCGTTAGGAAGAATACGTCCTATACTTACAAAACCCCCGATTCCGGCCGGATGCGCCAGGATCGGGGGTTTTGTTTGGGCGGGCTTTACTACCGCAGCTCGGCCAGCGTCACCGTCAGGCCCGGCATCAGCTCGCCTCCAGACAGCGGCTGATCGAAAGGGACCACGACTACGGGCCAGTCGGGCGTTTCGCCCCCGGCGTATACATGGGTGAGGCGGGCCGAAGGGTCGATGAGCCAGCCCAAGCGGCATCCGCAGGCCATGTACTCGGCCATTTTGGCGTGTAGCTCTTCCATCGACTGGCCTTCAGAGCGGAGCTCTACCACAAAGTCGGGGGCGATGGGGGCAAACCTGCGGCGCTCTTCGAGGCTCAGCGCCAACCATCGTTCTTTGCGCACCCAGGCGGTATCGGGCGAGCGGTAGGCGCCGTTGGGCAGGGCGAAGCCGGTAGAGGAGTCGAACGTAACGCCTGATTTGTGCAGGCGATTCCAGATACCAATTTCAATGTGTATGGCTGAGTTGAAAGCGCCTGTCTCAGACCCGGTAGGCGACATAATGATGATGTTTTGCCCGGCAGGAGCGCGCTCAATGCGCAAATCGGGGTTATGGGTACAGATGGCTAAAAAATCCTCGTCGCTGAGGTCGCCGGCATCCATGCGCAGGCTTCGCCCTGGCGGCAGAGCAACGTGTAGCGGTTCAAGCCCGGTAGTATGGATAGCGGCCGTCATATAAACAATGCTTTTTACAAAGGTAAGGATAAGTACGGGGCAATGCAAGAGGGAGCGGGGACTCCGCTACGCCAGCTCGGCGAGCGTCACCGTCAGACCCGGCATCAGCTCGCCTCCAGACAGCGGCTGATCGAAAGGGACCACGACTACGGGCCAGTCGGGCGTTTCGCCCCCGGCGTATACATGGGTGAGGCGGGCCGAAGGGTCGATGAGCCAGCCCAAGCGGCATCCGCAGGCCATGTACTCGGCCATTTTGGCGTGTAGCTCTTCCATCGACTGGCCTTCAGAGCGGAGCTCTACCACAAAGTCGGGGGCGATGGGGGCAAACCTGCGGCGCTCTTCGAGGCTCAGCGCCAACCATCGTTCTTTGCGCACCCAGGCGGTATCGGGCGAGCGGTAGGCGCCGTTGGGCAGGGCGAAGCCGGTAGAGGAGTCGAACGTAACGCCTGATTTGTGCAGGCGATTCCAGATACCAATTTCAATGTGTATGGCTGAGTTGAAAGCGCCTGTCTCAGACCCGGTAGGCGACATAATGATGATGTTTTGCCCGGCAGGAGCGCGCTCAATGCGCAAATCGGGGTTATGGGTACAGATGGCTAAAAAATCCTCGTCGCTGAGGTCGCCGGCATCCATGCGCAGGCTTCGCCCTGGCGGCAGAGCAACGTGCAGCGGTTCAAGCCCGGTAGTATGGATAGCGGCGGCGGTCATATAGGTAATGCTTTTTACAAAGATAGCGGAAAAAGCGACCCGGGGCAAGGGGCGCTTACTTCAGCAGCCCCTTAAACTCTTTGAACCACCGTTCAATACTTTCGTGGTAGTGGTGGGTTTCATAAGCCGGACCATTGTAGTGCCGGCCAATGGTATGAAAATCGGCGGCTACAGGGTTGGTTTTGGCCACTACGGCCCTCATGCGGCCATTGCCTGTTAAGAAGCGGGCTACAAACAGTACTTGCTCCGGCAGCGGACTGGTAAACATCGCCTTAGCAGAGGCCGCTTTTACAGCCTTGTAGTTATCGCCCAATATCTGGCCTAAGCCAAAGCTCATGGCCCGATAGCGCAGCTCTGTAAAGTCGGCTGTGGGATTCTCGCGGTGGAATCTGCTGAGGAGGTGCTGCTCGAACCGGGGCCGCACCACGCCTCCGGTTTCCTGCCGGATGATCGACAGCACCCACTCGGGCTGCACCGTGGCGCCGCTTTCCTTTTTTATTTGATCAACAGCGGCTTTTGCCATGTCGCCATACTGGGCCGCTATGGCGCGGCAGGTGCCCAATGAGTTGGTTTGCAGGTTGTTGAGGTGGCTGAGCGCCGCCTCAAAGCTGCCGCAGTTGAGTTGCCCCAATTGGATGGCTTCCTGGGTCTTTTCCAGCATTTTTTCCAGCGTGGGCAGGTCTAAGGTCACATCTGGGATTTGTACAATCTCCTTGCGAGCCGTCTGGAAGGTGCAGGGGTAACACAGTTGCTCGCGGGCGAGGGCTGGATTCAGGCCGTGTTCAAATTGGAACTGGGCTGCGGCGCGGTTGGTGCCCCGCCCAAAATCGCCGTCGATGGAGAAAGCTCCGGTGGATGAGGTGGAGTACCCCATAAAAATGAAAAGCCGCTGTATGGCTTTTATGGAGTTTTCGCCTATGGTTTTGCGGTTGAGGGTTACGTCGCCGGTACGCAGCCGTTCGAGGTCGGCGCGCCAGGCGGCGTCGTTGTCGCCAGGCAGGGTCAGAATCTGGCTGATTTGCGGATGTTCGATGGCAGTAAGCATAGGAACGAGTTTGTGAAGCCGTGAAAATAAGGAGTTTACAGCATAAGCGAGAAGGCCGCTGCCCGGCTTGGCCCTAAAATTACGCTTTTGGGTAGGCGCTTGGTTTAGCTCAACTCTACCTCGTCGCCCAGCTCGGGGATAACCACCTCCTGAAACTGGCTTTCCAGCAGCTTGTCGCGGAAGGGCTCCTGCCGGTCGATCTCGCCATGCACTAAGAAAATCTTCTTCACATGCTGGCGTTGGTTCTTGAGAAAGTCGATCATCTCGGCTTGATCGCCGTGGGCGCTGAACGAGTCCATGGTTTCGATATGCGCTCGCACGGGCTTGTACTCCCCGAACAGTTTTAGCCCCTGAGCTCCGGCCAGCAGGCGTCCGCCGGGCGTTTCCGGCGAGGCATAACCCACCAGCAATATGGTGTGGAGAGGGTTGTCGATCATGTTAAAAAGGTGGTGTTTCACCCGGCCGGCATTCATCATGCCCGAAGCGCTGATGATGATACAAGGCTCGGTATGCGCGTTGAGTTTTTTGGATTCCTCTACCTTGCGGATGTAGCGCAGCCCATTGAAACCAAAGGGGTTTTCGTCGGTGAGCAGGTAGGCTTGCAGGTCGTCGTCGTAACATTCGGGATGGTCGCCGTATACCGTCGTAGCATTGACGGCTAAGGGGCTATCCACAAATACGGGCACAGCCGGCATACGCCCGGCGTTCACGAGCTGGTCCATGAGGTATACGATCTCCTGGGTGCGGCCTACGCTGAAGGCCGGAATCAGCAGCTTGCCCTTGCGCTCGACGCAAGCCTCGCGCACCACGCGCAGAAAGTGTTCGGTAGCGGCGGGCCCGTCTTCGTGCAGGCGGTCGCCGTAGGTCGACTCGCAAATGAGGTAATCTACGGCCGGCATGGGCTGGGGGTCGCGCAGTATGGGCCGGTTGGGCCGCCCGATGTCGCCCGTAAAGCCAAAGTGTATGGTGCGCTTTTCCTCGCGTATGCGCAAGGTTACACTGGCGCTGCCTAAGATGTGGCCCGTATCCCGAAACTGTACCTCCACATCGGGGTGTATGGAAAACCAGCGGTTGTAGGGAAAGGTAGCAAAGAGCTCCATGGTGCGGTGTACGTCTACTGACTCATAGAGCGGCTCGCGGTCTTTGCGGCCGTCGTCGTTGTGGCGGTTTTCGTAGTCGGCATCGCGCTCCTGTATCATGGCGCTGTCCAATAGCATAATGTTGCACAGGCTGCGGGTGGCATGGGTGGCGTAGATGGGGCCATTGAAGCCGTCCTTGACTAATTTGGGCAGCCGCCCGCTATGGTCGATATGCGCATGCGACAGTACCACGCAATCGATGCGGTTCGGCTCAAAATGCCATTGGTAGTTGAAGTCGCGCATACTCTTTTCGCCGCCCTGATACAGGCCGCAGTCGAGCAGGATGGTGTACCCGTTTTCGAGGGTGATGAGGTGAGCGCTGCCCGTCACTTCGCGCGCCGCTCCGCAGAATTTGACTTTCATATCTGATCAGGCTTTGGAAGCGCATCCCACAAGGCGCGCCGTATTGCGGTGGGAAAGATAGTAAATACCGGGCTTATGATGTATTTTTTTACAGATTGTTTCAAGACGAGCTGTCGCAGGTTTTTTTCTTTTTGGGGGCATCCCCGCGCGCCAAGTCGCCTGCCTGCGCCCGAAGGCGCAAAAGGGATGCCCGGCGCGCGGGGTCGGGCTGTTCGCTATTATGCGGGCATAAGGAGCGCCCGCAAGGGGACTGCTCCTTATGCCCGCATACCGCTGCCATCCCTTGCCCGACCCCATTGGGCTTTTAACCCTTTCTATCCGGCCTTATTCACCTATTTAAGCGCTGAGAGTTATTCCCGGCTGCAAAGAGAAGTGATAAAAAACCCTGTTCCCCGGGCGGGCCGGAGAACAGGGTTGGGTGGAGCGCCCCGGTAGCGGGGCTGTCGGCAGGCGCAGTACAGGCCTTTACATGCCGCCTGCGGCTTCTTTCTTTTCAACGCCTACGCCGGAGCCGAATACAGAGCCGATGTAGTGGCGGTTCATGCGGGCAATGTTGTCGACAGAGATGCCTTTGGGGCATTCGGCTTCGCAAGCCGTTACGTTGGAGCACATACCGAAGCCCTCCCGATCCATTTGCTTTACCATCGACTGTACGCGGCGCTTGGCTTCTACCTGACCTTGAGGAAGCAAGGCGAGGTGGCTGACTTTGGCGCTTACAAATAGCATAGCCGACGCATTGGGGCAGGCTGCCACGCAGGCGCCGCAGCCGATGCAGGCAGCGGCGTCGAAGGCTTCGGAGGCCTGAGCCTTCTCGATGGGGATGGCGTTGCCGTCTTGCGCCTGACCAGTATTAACCGATACATAACCGCCGGCCTGAATGATGCGGTCGAAGGCAGAGCGGTCGACCACTAAGTCGCGGATAACCGGAAATGCGCGGGCGCGGAAGGGCTCAATGATGATGGTGTCGCCGTCGTTGAAGTGGCGCATGTGGAGCTGGCAGGTAGTGGTGCGCTGCATGGGGCCGTGGGGCTCGCCGTTGATGACCATGCTGCAAGTGCCACAGATGCCCTCGCGGCAGTCGTGCTCGAAGGCCACGGGGGTCTCTTTCTTTTGCACGAGTTGCTCGTTGAGCACGTCCAACATTTCGAGGAAGGACATGTGCTCGGAGACGTTATCGAGGGTATAGCTGACCAGCTCTCCTTTGTACTGGCCGCCCTGACGCCATATTTTGAGTGTGAGTTTCATGACAAGTTAGTTTTTGAATGCGTCAATCCATACCGGGCTTATTTGTAGCTCCGGGTTTTGAGTTCTACATTTTCGAAGATGAGGTCTTCCTTATGGAGTATGGGTTCCTGGCCATCGCCGGGGTATTCCCATGCCGCCACGTAAACGTAGTTGGCGTCGTCGCGGGCGGCTTCGCCTTCGCCCGACTGATACTCCTCGCGGAAGTGGCCGCCGCAGCTTTCGTTGCGGTTGAGGGCGTCAACGATCATGAGTTCGCCCAGCTCAATGAAGTCGGCTACCCGAAGGGCTTTTTCAAGCTCGGGATTGTACTCTTCGTTTGTGCCGGCGATGTAGACATCGCGGTAGAACTCGCCGCGCAATTCGCGCACCATACCTAAGGCTGTGCGGAGGCCTTCGGCGTTGCGCGCCATGCCGCAGTATTCCCACATGATCTTGCCAAGGCGGCGGTGGAAAGCTTCAGGCGATTGCGTGCCTTTTATAGACAGCAGTTGGTCTATGCGGTCTTTGACCGATTTTTCGGCGGCGCGAAATTCCATGCCGTCGGCATCCGGCTTAGGGGTGCGGATTTCGTTGGCCAAGAAGCTGCCAATGGTGTAGGGCAGTACGAAGTAGCCGTCGGCCAACCCCTGCATGAGGGCGGAAGCGCCGAGGCGGTTGGCGCCGTGATCGCTGAAGTTGGCCTCGCCAATGGCGAAAAGGCCGGGGATATTGGTTTCGAGGTTGTAGTCGACCCACAGACCGCCCATGGTGTAGTGCACGGCGGGGTAGATCTTCATCGGCATCTTATAGGGATTTTCGCCGGTGATTTTTTCGTACATCTCGAAGAGGTTGCCGTATTTTTCCTCTACCACCTTTTCGCCCAGTTCGCGGATGGTCTGGTCGGAGGGGTTGGCCATGTTCATGGTACTGGCCTTGGAGCGGCCATAGCGCATGATGGCGTCGGAGAAGTCGAGGAATACAGCCAGACCTGTGGGCGCTACGCCTAAGCCTTCATCGCAGGCTGTTTTGGCGGCGCGGCTGGCTACGTCGCGGGGTACGAGGTTGCCGAAGGCCGGATAGCGGCGTTCGAGGAAGTAGTCGCGGTCGGCTTCGGCGATGTCGGTACCTTTTTTGCGGCCTTCGCGTATGGCTTGGGCGTCTTCCTGCTTTTTGGGCACCCATACGCGGCCGTCATTGCGCAAGCTCTCCGACATGAGGGTTAGCTTGGATTGATAGTCGCCGGATACGGGGATACAGGTGGGGTGAATCTGGGTAAAGCAGGGGTTGGCCATGAGGGCGCCGCGGCGCACGGCCCGCCAGGCGGCAGTTACGTTCGACATCATGGCGTTGGTGCTGAGGTAGAACACGTTGCCATAGCCGCCACTGGCCAGTACTACGCAATGGGCCGAGTGGCGCTCAAGTTGGCCGGTAAGCAGGTTGCGGGCGATGATGCCGCGCGCTTTGCCATCGACGACTACCACATCGAGCATCTCGTGGCGGTTGTAGAGCTTGACGGTGCCGAGGGATGCCTGGCGCGATAGCGACTGGTAGGCCCCGATGAGCAACTGCTGGCCGGTTTGGCCGCGGGCGTAAAACGTGCGGCTCACCTGTACGCCGCCAAAAGAGCGATTTTCGAGCAGGCCGCCGTACTCGCGGGCAAAGGGAACGCCTTGGGCCACGGCCTGGTCGATGATGTTGGCGCTCACCTCAGCCAGTCGGTGTACATTCGACTCGCGGGCGCGGTAGTCGCCGCCCTTGATGGTATCGTAGAAGAGGCGATAAGTGCTATCACCGTCGTTTTGGTAGTTTTTAGCGGCGTTGATACCGCCCTGAGCGGCAATGGAGTGGGCCCTGCGGGGGCTGTCGTGAAATGTAAATACTTTGACGTTATAGCCCAGTTCGCCGAGGGTGGCGGCTGCCGACGCGCCGGCTAAGCCCGTGCCTACAACGATGATGTCTATGCGTCTTTTATTGTTGGGCGCCACCAGCGGCACGTTAGCTTTATAGCGGGTCCATTTTTCCGCTAAGGGGCCGGCGGGCACTTTACCATCCAATTTCATATTACTCACTTTTTATATCGTGAATCAATGATATGCTGCTCAAAAATTACATCGACCTGAAGTACATCATCAGGGGAATGAGGGCGAACAATGCCGGAACGAGCACCGAATATAGCTTGCCCAAGCCATGTATGACGGGGGTATACTTGCGGTGGTTGAGGCCCAGGGTCTGGAAGGAGCTCTGGAAGCCATGCCACAGGTGGTAACCCACAACAGCCATCGACAGCACGTAGAAGACAACGTAGCCAGGGTTGGCGAAGGCCTCGCTGGTGATGGCGTAGAGGTCTTTGTACTCCTGGCCTTCATAGATGGCCATAGGCAGGTTGCCGAGTTTCATCTGAAGCCAGAACTGATACATGTGGATGCAGATGAACACAAAAATAACGATACCCAGCCAAGCCATATTGGCAGCCGCCGTAGCGCTGGTGCTGGCTGCCTTCACCACCTTAACGGCATAGCCCTGGCTGCCCCGCGCTTCGCGGTTTTTGCGCCACAGGATGATGCCCTGAATGGCGTGCAGCAGGATGGAGAAGTACAGCAGGTAGGAAACTGTCTTGATGAGGGGATTGGAAGTCATGAACTTGGCGTATATGTTGAACGCCTGCCCGCCGTCGCCGGCCAGCAACTGGAGATTGCCAATGAGGTGAATCACCAGAAAGACAATGAGAAACAAGCCCGTAAGACTCATGATGAGCTTCCGACCGATAGAGGAAACTAAGAACTCAGTTAACCAACTCATTTGTTCGTGCTTTTCATTTTGCTTGCTATGGAATTAGAGGTTTTCGCCTCCCTTTGTATCATTGCTCACAAAGCTACTGTAATAATGGCATTTCCCAAATTTGTGTTCATCTTGTTGGCGGTTGACTGAAATTATTTAGAATGAATCTAAAGTATTTTGGCTTTTGAACCTTTTTCATTTGGCAAAGGCGATGGGCCGGGGAGCTTAGGCAAAGGGCAATTTGCAACAGCGCCGATTTATAGTTCTGCAAGTCAGGGTTCATAAATCTTAACTTGTAGAACTATAAGCTTACCTTTGTTGCCTGAAAACGATTTTCCGTATGTCTTCACCTTCTGCGCCGATGCTTAGTTTTGCCGGCTTTCTGGAATATTTTCCCTCTGTTGAGCTTCCCGTCACGCTGGGCGAGGAGGCGCACCATCATTTCAGCCAGATGAACGACCCGCTGCCCATACGGGCCATAGCGCAATATCTGGCGCCGCTCAGCCAGAACCCCGACGATGAAGACATCACCGAATACGTGCCCTGTTTTCAACTGCCCGAGGCCGGCGACTTCCGCACCATTGTGTACTGGAAGGCGGGCTTGCTCAGTTATGAGTACCATCTTGTGACCTTTACGGCGGTTGGCGACCTCATTGACCATCGGGTTATTGCGGGCTCCCATTACCAAAATGGCGTGCTCACCCAGTCGGCAGCTACCATCAGCGAAGCCCATATCATCTACATCGTTTCGGGGCAGGCCAAGCTACAGGATGGCAGCTATGACGCGGCCTCTTCGCGCATGAACCACCTTAGGTTTAGCGAAAAAGGCCATCTGGAAGAGATCATCCGCGCTCAATAAAACGGGCGCCATCGCATACAACCCACTATGGAAATTCTTATCATTCTCGTTTTAGTGTTGCTCAACGGGGTTTTTTCGATGAGCGAAATCGCTATGGTATCGGCCCGTAAGAGCCGCTTAGAGGCTGCCGCCAAGCGGGGCGACCGCCGTGCAAAGGCGGCCCTCGAAACCGCTAACGAGCCCAATCGCTTTTTGTCGACGGTACAAATTGGCATTACGCTCATTGGGTTGTTTACGGGTATCTTCAGCGGCGAAAACATTACGGAAGATGTGCGGCAGTTTTACCTCGGCGTATCCGTGCCCGGGCAATATGCCAACTCACTGGCCGTGGCCACGGTGCTGCTCATCATCACTTTTGTTTCGCTGGTATTGGGCGAGTTGGTGCCCAAACGCATCGGGCTCACCAATCCCGAGGGCATCGCCAAGTTTGTAGCCCTGCCCATGCGCTGGCTTTCCCTCATTACGGCGCCTTTTGTGTGGCTGCTTACCATCACTACCGACCTGCTCATCGCGCTGTTTCGCATTCGGCCCTCCACCGACAGCAAGGTGACGGAAGAGGAAATTAAAGCCATCATCCAGGAGGGCGCCGACGTAGGCGCCGTAGAAGAAATTGAGCAGGACATAGTGGAGCGGGTCTTCAATCTCGGCGACCGCAACGTGGCCTCCCTGATGACCCACCGCAGCGACCTGGTATACCTGCGCGCCGACGAGGCCCCCGACAACATCCGGCGCATCGTGAATGAGGAGATGCACTCCCTCTACCCCGTTTATGACCAAGATGACAAAGACAACCTCATTGGCGTCGTTTTTCTGAAAGACCTCTTCCGCCACATCAATAACCCGGGCTTCAAACTGACCGATCATGTGCAATCGGCGCGCTACTTAGCCGAAAGCATCAGCGCCTACGAGGCCCTCAAGCAGTTTAAGGTATCCAAATGCCACTACTCGGTGGTCATCGATGAGTTTGGGCATACCCAAGGGCTTATCACCATGAACGACCTGCTGGAAGCGCTGGTGGGGGATGTATCGGACTTCTATGAAGAAGACTTCACCTTCGTTGAGCGCGAAGACGGCTCCTGGCTCATCGACGGGCAGTACCCCTTAGCTGATTTTCTGAGCAAGTTTGACCTCGACGACCTCATTGCGGAGTACCCCTTCAACACCCTCAGCGGCCTCATCCTGCATCAGCTCAAGACCATTCCGCATCCGGGGCAAAAGATGAAGTGGCTGAACTTTGAGGTGGAAATCATGGATATGGATCGCGCCCGCATCGACAAGGTGTTGGTTCGTCGGCGCTCTGAAGCCGAACGCCATTAAATTACCTCCCTGCTCACGATTATGGAAACCGCCGCATTTGCCGATCGTATCCTTCCGGCTCTGGGCCGGGTGAAAGAAGCCTGCCGCCGGTTGGCTCGCACCTCCGATGCCGACATTCGCCGTATCATTCTGACGCTGGCCGACTTAGCTGAAACGGAGGCGCCTGCCCTGCTGGCCGCTAATGCCCTTGACCTGGGGCGGATGGACCCTGCCGACCCCAAGTACGACCGCCTGCGCCTCGACGAGCAGCGCTTAGCCGGCATTGCCGCCGAGCTGAGGCATGTAGCGGGGTTGCCTTCGCCGCTGGGCCGCAACCTGGAGCAGCGCAGCCTGCCCAATGGGCTGGAATTGAGCCGGGTGAGCACGGCTTTAGGGGTGGTGGGCGTGGTGTACGAGTCGCGGCCCAATGTAACGTTCGACGTATTTGCCCTATGCCTGCGCGCCGGCAATGCCACGGTGCTGAAGGGTAGCCGCGATGCGGCCGACAGCAATATTGCTATCCACAACCTGATTCGGCGGGCACTGGCGCCGTACGGGCTCGAAGAGGCCTGTTATCTGGCGCCTGCCGAGCGCGAAGCCCTGCCCGTTATTCTGGAAGCGGATGCCTACTTAGACGTCATCATTCCGAGGGGGAGTCAGGGGCTCATCGACTTTGTGCGCCGCCATGCCCGCGTGCCCGTCATCGAAACGGGGGCAGGCATTGTGCACACTTACCTCGACGGCAGCGCCGACCCGGCCGCCGCCGCCGCCGTGATCACCAACGCCAAGGCGCGGCGGGTGAGCGTGTGCAATGCCCTCGACTGCCTGCTGGTGCACAGCAGCCGCTTGGATGACCTGCCCCGATTGATGGCCGGCCTGGCGGAACGCCAATGCCAACTGCATGCCGACCCCCGTGCTCTGGCGGCCCTGAGGGGGCATTATCCTGCCCATCTGCTGGCGCCGGCAACGCCCGAAAGCTTTGGTACGGAGTTTTTGAGCATGCAGTTGGCCATCCGGACGGTGGATAGCCTCGACGAGGCGCTCGGGCACATCGACCGCCACGGCAGTCGCCATAGCGAGGCCATATTAGCTACCGACGAGGCGGCCATTGATCGCTTTTTGCACGAAGTGGACGCCGCCGCCGTATACGCCAATACGAGTACTGCTTTTACGGATGGGGCACAGTTTGGGTTGGGTGCCGAAATTGGCATCAGCACCCAAAAGCTACATGCGCGGGGCCCTATGGGGCTTGAAGCCCTTACGAGCTATAAGTGGATTGTGCGCGGCAACGGCCAAACCCGCCCTTGACCTCAGCCTGGGCCTAAGTTGCTGCGGAGCCGCGTGAGGGGGTGCAGCGGTATGCGTGAGGCACGAGCGCATAAG